>JBBDJW010000001.1:0-7934 GCA_040879685.1 Minisyncoccota bacterium
CATATCGGTTAATAATGGCAGGATTTTTGGGAATACGACGCTCAAAAATTTCTTCCACGCGAGGAAGTCCTTGAGTGATATCGTCACCAGCAACCCCCCCTTGGTGGAAGGTTCTCATAGTAAGTTGTGTTCCCGGCTCACCAATCGCCTGTGCGGCAACAATGCCAACCGCCTCACCAAGCTCAACAATTTTGTTTCTTCCCAAGTCAAGACCATAACATTTCTGACAAATACCGTGGAGAAGTTTACAAGAAAGCGGTGAACGAACGGTCACTTCTGAAAGGTCATTTTCTTCAATACATTTAATCTCATTGCGTCCAAGAAGAGTTCCTTTTTTAATGAGGGTTTCTCCATTCTCAGAAACAACATCTTTATGGAGAAATCTGCTACCCACTACCTTGGAAAGAGAGATGCCGATACCAGACATGTCTCCTTTGATAGAAATGGTTTTTCCTTCACTATCACCACAATCCTCCGTGTTGATAATAATATCTTGCGCAACATCAACAAGACGACGCGTTAAATAACCAGCCTTTGCGGTCTGGAGTGCTGTAGCTGCCAAACCATAACGAGCGCCGTGCGTAGTAATAAAATATTCAATGGGAGAAAGACCTTCTCTATAAGAAGAAATGATAGGAAAGGAAAGGGCCTGTCCAAGAGCATTGTTGATAAGACCCTTCATACCAGCCATTTGTGTAATTTGCCCAATCTGCCCTCGTGCCCCTGAGTGAATCATGTCATACACAGAGCCTTTTTCATCAAGTGTTGCCGGCATCATCTCCTCAATATCCATTTTTGTTTTTTGCCATACCTCTATCGTTTTGCGATATTTTTCATCAGCACTCAAGAGACCTTCTTCGTACTGTTCGTCCATTTCTGCAATAATTTCTTTTGACTTCGCAACAACAGAAGCCTTACCTTCCGGTGTTTTAATGTCATCAATACTCCACGTAATGCCAGACACAGTAACATAACGAAAGCCAAAATCTTTTATTTTATCCAAGAGAGAAGCAACCTCTTGTGCTTCATAGACGCTTAACATGTCATCAACAATCTTCGCCATAGTTTTGCGGTCAATCTCTTCGTTTAGGAAAAGATATTCTTTTGGTAAAATACTATTAAAGAGAAGCCTCCCCACCGTTGTCTCAAAAAGGTTTCCTCCCCCAATTTCCCTGTAGCGGTCTGTATCTGTCGCCATGACCTTTATAGGGGCACGCAGTCCTACCTCGCCAAAGTCGTGTGAAGTAATCGCAATATTGGGACTTGAGAAAATTTTTCCTGCACCCTTTTCGTCATCAATTACTTTAGTAACCCAATAACAACCAAGTATGATATCAAGCAATTTTGAAGAGACAACAGGTTCTCCGTTGCCGGGGTTTAAAATATTCTTGTTTGCTGCCATTAGTTCGTGTGCCTCTTTTTGCGCCTCTAGAGAGAGAGGAACATGTACTGCCATCTGGTCACCGTCAAAGTCGGCATTAAACGCGGGGCACACAAGTGGATGAAGTTCAATGGCGTTGCCTTCAATCAAAACTGGCTGAAAGGCCTGAATACCAAGTCGGTGAAGGGTGGGTGCTCGGTTTAAGAGAACATTTTTACCTTTAATCACTTCTTCAAGAATCGCCCATACTTCAGGAATCCCTTCTTCAATAAGACGACCCGCCCCACGAATATTATAAGCAAGCTCTTGCTCAATGATTTTTGAGACAACAAACGGACGGAAAAGCTCAAGCGCCATATGTTTTGGCAGGCCACATTGATGCAACTTCATCGTAGGCCCGACAACAATAACGCTTCTCCCTGAATAATCAACTCGCTTACCAAGCAAATTTTGCCGGAAAAGTCCCTGTTTTCCTTTGAGGTTTTCAGAAATTGATTTCAAATCCCGCTTTGCTCCTGTTGCGAGTGTCTGCGAAGTACCGCGACGCATTGCGTTGTCAATCAATGCATCAACTGCCTCCTGAAGAATTCGTTTTTCATTTCGTAAAATAACGTCAGGTGCTGTAATTGCCATCAATTTTTTCAAGCGGTTGTTTCTATTGATAACACGGCGATAAAGGTCATTTACATCGGACGTTGCGTGTCTTCCTCCATCAAGAGCAACCATGGGACGAAGTGCCGGTGGCATCACTGGGATACGGCTCAAGAACATCCACTCGGGACGAATGCCCGCCTGAATCATAGAGACAATAAGTCCGAGTCGTTTCTGGAGTTTTAGGCGCAGAACGGCGGAAGCCACCTC
The DNA here is from genome assembly GCA_040879685.1 of Minisyncoccota bacterium. Lineage (GTDB taxonomy): Bacteria > Patescibacteriota > Minisyncoccia > Phycocordibacterales > UBA2135 > JBBDJW01. The sequence continues at coordinate 2,243 of JBBDJW010000001.1, forward strand.
AAGCTCTTCGCGCGTTGTCTTTTCATACTCCTTTAGATCAAGGCTCTTGAAGATTTTATAAATTGCCTCAGCACCAATCTCTCCTTTAAAGACGGTTGCATATTTTAAGACATAGCGGTTATACACCATCTCATCTAAAACTGAACCGATACGAAGTCCTTTGATCTCACGCTCGGTTGTTGTGAACATCTCCTTGAGTTTTTCTCTCTCTTCTTCACTCCTTTGAAGTTTAAGTTTTGTTTTATATTCCGCATTCAATTCTTTAAGTACACGAGTTCGCTCTGTTTCATTAATTGAAGTAATGATATAACCGGCGAAATAGACAACCTTCTCAACATCTGAAAGAGAAAGCCCTAAAAGCAATCCAACGCGGGAAGGAATCCCACGGAGAAACCAAATATGCGAGACAGGTGTTGCAAGCTCAATGTGTCCCATTCTCTCACGGCGAACGATAGAGCGGGTCACTTCAACCCCACACTTTTCACACACAAGGTTCTTGTAGCGAATGCGGCGATACTTACCACAGTAACATTCATAATCCTTAGTGGGGCCAAATACCCTCTCATCAAAAAGCCCTCCACGCTCGGCGCGACCGGTGCGATAATTAATGGTTTCTGCTTTGGTAATTTCTCCACATGACCACTCCTCTATGCGTTCAGGTGATGCCAATTTTAAAACGATAGAATCAAAATTTCTTGGTATTTTGTGTTGTGTGTTCATAATAATTAGTTATTTGCTCACAGGACCTTCCTGTACTCCTCCCTCTAGGTGTACATCAAGTGAAAGTGCGCGCAAGTTATTAAGCAAAACCTTAAATGATTCCGGAATATTGGGAGGACTTATTTTTTCACCCTTAATGATTGAGTCAAAGGCGGCGCTACGACCGGCTATATCATCTGATTTAATAGTCAAAATTTCACGAAGCGTATAAGCGGCGCCATATCCTTCAAGCGCCCAGACCTCCATCTCCCCAAATCGTTGTCCTCCCCCTTGGGCTTTTCCACCAAGAGGCTGTTGATGGATAAGTGAGTACGGACCGATTGAACGCATATGAATTTTGTCCTCTACCATGTGGTGAAGTTTCAAAACATACATATAGCCAACAGAAATGTCTTGATCAAACTTCTCTCCCGTGCGCCCGTCATAAAGGGCCATTTTCCCACTCTCATTAAACCCTGCGCTTTTAAGCTCTTCTCGTATTTCTCCTTCAGTGGCACCGAGAAACGGTGGAGTGATTGCCTGATATTCAAGCGAGTTTGCCGCAAGTCCAAGATGAAGCTCAAGAATTTGACCAAGATTCATTCTTGAAGGAATACCAAGTGGCGTCAAAATAACATCAATGGGCACTCCCTCTTTTGTGTACGGCATCTCCTCAAGAGGAAGTATTTTTGAAATAACGCCCTTATTTCCATGTCGGCCGGCGAGCTTGTCTCCAACAGATATATTGCGGAGCTGTGCAACATCAACATTAACTCGTTTTATAATTCCCGACTCAAGTGAATCTCCACGTTCACGAGAGAATTCATGCACACCAATAACGCGACCTCGCTTCCCGTGCTCAACTCGCTTTGAAGTGTCTTTCACATCTCGTGCCTTCTCTCCAAAAATTGAACGCAGAAGTCTTTCTTCCGGCGTTAACTCCGCCTCGCCTTTTGGTGTAATCTTACCAACTAAAATATCGTTCGGACCAACTTCTGCGCCAATACGAACAACTCCCTCTTCATCAAGATTTTTCAATTTTGCTTCGCCGACATTAGGAATGTCAGGCGTGGTTATTTCTGGTCCAAGCTTCGTGTCCCGCACAGGAACTTCAAACTCTTCAAGGTGAATTGAGGTAAAGACACTGTCGCGAACAAGCCTCTCTGAGAGAATAATAGCGTCTTCATAATTTGCCCCTCCCCACGACATGAAAGCAACCAAAACATTTTGGCCTAACGCCAACTCCCCTCCTGCTGTAGAGGAGGCATCCGCCATTGGATCACCCTTCTTTACCTTTTGCCCCATAGAAACAGAGGGGCGCTGATGGAATGCAGCAAAGTCATTAGTTCGCGCAAAGTTAATGAGGGGGTATTCTTGCTCTTTTCCTTTTTTATTTTTTACAATAATCTTTCGTGCATCTACATAAGAAACAGTACCTTCCTCCTCCGCCAAGACAAGGCGTCCTGAATCAATGGCCGCGCGCTCTTCCATTCCCGTAGCCACAAGTGGCTGTTGCGGAATAATGCACGGAACTGCTTGCTTTTGCATGTTTGAGCCCATGAGTGCGCGGTTTGCGTCGTCATGTTCAAGAAAAGGAATAAGCGAGGTTGCAACAGAAAACGGCTGATTGGCAGCAATGTCAATAAGATTAACTTCATTTTTAGAAACCATCCGCGCCTCACCACCGGTACCCTTACTGCGAACCTCAATCATATCTTCTTTAAACTCTCCATTGTCTTTCAAGGGAGTCGCGGCGTGTGCAAGGTTATATTTTTCCTCGCGAAGCGCATCCACATAGATAATTTCATTTGTTACTACACCATTTTTTACCACTGCGTAGGGAGTTTCAATAATGCCAAGGTCATTAATTCTCGCAAAGATTGAAAGCCGAAGCACTAAACCAATACTCTGTCCTTCAGGGGTATGAATAGGACACACACGCCCATAGTGAGAAGGATGCACATCACGAACTTCAAACCCGGCGCGCTCTCTTGTTAATCCACCAGGGCCCAGCGCGGAGAGTGTGCGCAAATGTTCAAGTTCGTCAAGTGGGTTTTTTTGGTTCATGTATTGCGACAAAGAACTTGTATTGAAAAATTCTTTAATAGATGTCTGAAGTGGTCGCGGATTCAAAAGCGACATAGGAAGCGTCGTTTCAGGATCTATTGTGGACATCCTATCTTGGATGTTTCTTTTAATGCGCGTCATTCCAACCCGCAGTCTGTTTTGAAGCATTTCGCCGGCAAAACGAACACGGCGAACACCAAGGTGATCAATATCATCAGCGCGCGCTCCGGGTGTGTTGTTGAGTGTAATGATGTGAGAAACCGTTGCAACAAGGTCGTTTAATGTCAACGTGCCTTCCTCTCCTTTTGTGGTGCTCTTATCTTCGCCAAACATCTGGACAAAGCGGTAACGTCCAACGCGAGAAAGATCGTAACGAGTACTTCCAAAAAGAGCATCTATAAATTCCCGTGCATGCTCTGGTGTTGCAAGGGTGCTATCACGAAGTCTTTTATATACTTCAATATATGAATCATCAATCGTAAGGGCTACATCTTTTTGAAAAGAAGTATTAAGAACATCCTCGGCATAAGGATTTTCTTTAAAGAGGGCTGTGATTTCCTTATCACTCTTACCGTTTGCAAAAATACGAAGCAACGAGGAAATAGGGAACTTTCGCTTCTTGTCAATACGCACATAGATAATACCCTCAGCATCAGACTCCATCTCAATCCACGCGCCCCGTGCGGGGATAATCTTGGCACCGAAATATATCTTCCCTTTTATAAAACTGCTAATGAAGGAGACGCCAAAAGAGCGAACAAGTTGAGAGACAATGACACGTTCGTTGCCATTGATGATAAAGGTGCCGTGCTTTGTCATAAACGGAAAGTCTGCAAGAAAAATTTCTTGTTCATGTTCACTTCCGAGAATTTTATTTTTTAATCTTACTTTAATCTTAAGAGGTGCCTCAAGGGTAAGTTTATAATCTTTTGCATAAAACTCATCATACTTTGGATCTTCCAATTCAAAACCGGTAAACTCAAGTTCAAATTTTTTCTCTGAATAATCCTTAATGGGATTAAATTCTTCCAAAAGTTCTCCCAGGCCTTTTGTCATTAAATCATTGTATGATTCAAGTTGTGCCTTTACTAAGTTAGGCATTTCTATGCGGGGGTCATTGTATCGGGAAAAGTATTTTTTCTCCATAAAAAATAAACAACAAAAAATATCCCCTATACTCTAATCAAAGAGAGGGATATTTGTTGCGCTATCCTATAATAATTCGTGAATAAAGCTCGTCAAAAATTGTAGAGAGTGGCCAGAGGGCCGTTAAAATAGGGAAATTCAGGCGCAACTCAATCAATTCAATCAATTAAGAGCTATTATATATGTTGCATCTCAAATGTCAAATTTTTAAAAATGTCAATGTGGATAACTTTTTTTATTGCTTCCTATTTTCTTTTTTCCTTTTTCTTGAGACGCTCTTGGCGCCATTCGTCTATTTTCTTATGATTGCCTTCTAGAAGGACCTTGGGCACCTTATAATTCTTACCTTTAAAGGTAATTATTTCGGGGCGCGTGTAAACTTCCGGTGATGCAATTCGTGTGTGCTCTCTGGACTCGGCGCTTCCCAAGACACCCGCAATCTCTCGCGCAACCGCATCAACAACAACCATCGCCGGAAGCTCACCTCCTGTGAGCGTGTAAGGACCAATTGAAACCTTTTCTACCTTGAGCGCTTTCGCAAGGCGCTCATCAATGCCTTCGTAGTGCCCCGCGATTAAAATGACATTTTTGTAATTCTTTGCGAGCTTGATTGCTTCTTTGCCAGAAAATGCTTTGCCATCAGGTGAAAGGATGATTAGCTTTACCTTTTTCTTTCTGCCGGTTGCCTTCTCAACCGCTTTTAAAATTGGCTCGGCTTGCATTACCATTCCCGGGCCTCCACCGTATGGTTTGTCATCCACCTTCCCATGACGCTTTGTGGTAAAATCCCGTGGGTTATAAAACTTAACGGCAATTTTCTTTTTCTTCTTTGCCCGAGCAAGCATAGAAGAATCAAGGTATGAAAAGCTCTCCGGGAAAAGAGTAATAATGTGAAAAATTAACATTTTTCAGTATTTATATTCATGGATAAAATTTTTACAAAAAACCAAAGAATTACTTTTCCCAATCCTCAATAACTATTTTCTTGCTTTTTTTGTCTATGGTAAGAGTAAGTTTTTGTTTCTTTTGCCAACGAAATGCGCGAATGACCTCGACAGGTAGTGTGATACTGTAGCTTTTTCCATTTGAGATTTTATTGAGCGAGCGGACCGCATAGTCCTCTCTTTTTCGTCGTGACATAACCCTCTCATAATACCAAAAAAAATCCTTGCTTTAAAGCAAGGATTTTTTTTGTATAGTAAAAAGTAATCTCTACCGACTACCAACTAAACCTATAGCTTCAAATCTTCCATTGCCTTATCAACATCTTCACTTGCGGCAACTCGTGATGGATCTTTCTGACCTCCTACAGGCTCATTAATTTTAAGATTAACGCGTGCGTTGTTTTTAAGACCAACGACGCGAAGGAGTGTTCTGATTGCCTTTGCCGTTACTCCTGTTCGGCCGATAACGGTCCCCATGTCTTCTGCGTCAACATCAAGCGTGAGGAGAACTCCCATCTCGTCAACAGTTCGTGTTACCGTAACCTTATCCGGTTTATCAACAAGCGACTTAACAACAAACTCTAAAAATTCTTGATCTTTTTCCATATGCCTTTAATGCTTATCTCGTAAACGCTCATACGCCTACAGCGAATATACTGCGTACGTTCCTTTTATTATGCCTCTTTCCTCTTTCTTCGTCAAGAAGAAGGATATATGAGACCGAGTAAGTATATTTGTAGTAGAAACAGGGATTGTAACCCTACTAAAAAACGGACAGCTCATGTCCGTTTCTTATACTTCTTTCTTTTCTGAGTCTTCAGCAACTTTGGCTACGA
>JBBDJW010000002.1:0-39189 GCA_040879685.1 Minisyncoccota bacterium
GCTGCCGGACTTGGACTCGAACCAAGATTACAGGTACCAGAGACCCCGCCTGACACAAGAGGCGAGGAATCTGCCTTTTTCCTTATTCCCGCACAGTGCTGCCAGACTAGGATTCGAACCTAGATTACAGGTGCCAGAAACCTGAGTCCTACCATTAGACGATCTGGCAGCACTGCGCATGAATTATCGAAAAATTCCCTTTGGGAACCGGATGAAAAAGAAAACTGATTCTTTCTCATTCCTACCATTAGCCTCGCCCATAGGGCTACGGACGAAGGACGATCCGGCAAGGGTGCTTTTACCTTACCATATTTTTTCTCCACCATGGTAGAGTATATTCATGACACAAGAAGAAGCTCTCAATATTTTAAAGTGCGGGCATAATGCATACATTACCGGCTCTGCGGGGAGCGGTAAGACACACCTTTTAAATACGTATATTAATTATCTGCGGGACAATGGCGTTTCAGTTGGTATTACCGCCTCCACGGGAATTGCCGCGACACATATGAACGGCGTGACGATTCATTCGTGGTCGGGGATTGGAGTAAAAGACTCACTTTCCGACAGTGATATTCACGACCTTGTTAAAAAGAGATACCTTGCAAAACATTTTGAAAAGACAAATGTACTTATCATAGATGAGATATCAATGCTCCATTCGTTTCAGCTTGATATGGTTGACAGGATTTGCCGAGCGTTTAAACAAAACGATTCTGCATTTGGGGGGGTGCAAGTGGTTCTGTGTGGTGATTTTTTCCAGCTTCCTCCTATCGGCGCCTCACGAGGTACGGATGAAAATGAGACAAAAGAAGTAACCTCTGTATATATGGCAGAGGCATGGAGCGCGCTTAATCTTAAAATTTGTTATCTAGAAGAACAGTATCGACAAAAAGCGGAAAACGGAGCATATGACAAGCTACTTTCTGTGTTAAACGACATTAGGAACGATAGTGTTAATGGAGACACCCTTGAGCTTTTAAACACATGTAGAGATAGATTAGTGGAACACGAAGGTATTATCACTAAGCTTTATACACATAATTGTGATGTTGATCGTGTCAATGAAAGCGCGCTTTCAGGAATAGGTGGGAAGGAGCATCGTTATGAGATGTCGTTTTATGGCAATAAGAAACTTGCCGAAACACTTGAGAAAAACTGTCTTGCTCCGGGAGTTCTTTTGTTAAAGAAGGGCGCTATTGTCATGTTTGTAAAAAATAATAGAAATGAAGGATATGTAAATGGAACGCTCGGTACGGTAGTTGACGTTAATGAGGCGGGGTATCCTGTTGTCCGCACAAAAGACGGGAGACTCATCACGGCAGTTCACGAAGCGTGGAGGATAGAAGAGGAGGGAAAGACAAAGGCAGAGATACGACAAATTCCGCTTCGGCTCGCGTGGGCGATAACTGTCCACAAAAGCCAAGGAATGAGCTTGGACTCCGCCGAGATTGACCTCTCTCATTCATTTGAAAAAGGGATGGGATATGTTGCTCTTTCACGAGTTCGTACACTTTCAGGTATTAAACTTTTGGGACTAGGAGAACACGCGCTTTCTATTGATACAAACATTCTCGCGTTTGATAAAGAGTTACTAGAAAAATCAAAACATGCTCGGGAAGAATTTTCAAAATTAAGCAAAAAAGAAATTGATGAAGCACATAAAATATTCCTAGCGTCTCTTGCTCGTGTATATGAAAAGAAACTTTCAACACTTGATGAAACGAGAAAGCTTATAGAAGAAAGATTGTTAGTTCCTGAAATGGCGATGCGACGCTCTCTTACCAAAGGTACGATCATTTCTCATCTTGAAAAGCTTGTTGCCGAGCGGTTGATAGATATATCGTATCTTCGCGATAATGCTGACTCCAAGCGCCTTAAAAAAGTGGAAGACGCGTTTAAAAAAGCAGGAGACGATAAGCTCACCCCCGTTCGTACAATCCTTGGCAACAGTTTCTCTTTTGATGAAATTCGCTTTGGCCGGCTTCTTATAAACTTCAATACCAAAAAAAATAAAAAATAAAGCTGTTCAACATTGGATGTTGAACAGCTTGGTATTAATTATTGTTAATAATCTTAAAATAAGAGTGTGTAGTTATATGTGGAGCTTTATTTTTTATAACAAGAAATACCAATTCCTCTGCACGTGTCGGGGTTTTCTTTTTGCTCATGGTATACTAATAGTATGGTGCGGATTTTTAAAAGCCTGAAACATGCTCTCAACGGCTTCAGGGCGGCATACCGCTTTGATAAAAATTTTCGGCTTGAGGTTGTCTGGGGTTTTATTTTTCTCGTGCTCTTTATCTACAGTATGCCACCTTTGGAGATTTATGAGATTCTTCTCCTTATCCTTGCATATGTCGTAGTTCTTATAGCAGAGCTTATCAATACCGCATTTGAAACTGCTTTTGCAAAATTGCACCCGGCATATGATAGAATGATAGGCGCCTCAAAAGATATCGCCGCATCCGCTGTTCTTCTTGGAGGATTTTTTGGATTTATTGTCGTTCTCTTCATTTTCTTCAATCACTTCTAATACTACGGCAGATACAACACTACGACATTCTTGCAAATGTCGTAGTGTTGTAGGGGGGGGTATGTGGATAGTATTTTAAAATTTTTATCCGCGCGCTATCATAACCGCATATGAAACAAAATACTTCGCGTATCATGCTTATAGCTTTCATCGCCGGTCTTCTCGGCGGTTTTGTTGGAAGTAACTTTGGCACATTCTTTGGCTCACCGAGTGAAGAGCTTTTGGTAAAGGAATATTATGATGCTGAGAACGCCGTTGCCGTCTCACCGCACACTTTGCGTACCCAAATGCACAAGATTGGGAACGAGATTATTATTATTGATGTTCGCTCACGAGAAGATTATGAGCAAGAGCATATTGTCGGAGCTCTCAATATTCCCGGCTTTTCTCCTGACGATGCTTCTGCAGATGCGGGAAGGGAGAGAATTATTGAGAGTTTTAAAGCACTCGGAGATGGTAAGGAAATTATTACCTACTGCTACTCTGGTGCGTGTATGCTCTCGCGGCAAGTTGGGCAGATTTTAGCGAGTGAGGGCATCTTTGTAAAACATCTTAATATCGGCTGGCAGGAGTGGAAATACTTCTGGAATCTCTGGAACAGTGATACCGAGGAAGCGGGGGCTCCTGCGGCCTTTACGCATCAAGGTCCTGATGCGGGAGTTTTTAAAGGAAGCGCGCAGGATGAGGCAGGCTCGTGCGTCCCTGACGAGGAAGGAAAACTCAGTTGCTAAAAAGCCTTTTATTGCCGGCTTAGAACCCCTTTTAAAATTAAAAAAGGAGAGTGTGATTGAGAGCTCCGTCGCCCGGATCTTCCCAGTTTTCAGTTTTAAGAGGAATCGTTTTTATCCCATCATAATCCTTATATTTAAGAAAGTTATTTTTAAGCGCAAATTCATAAATTTCTTTTGTAATACGAACATCATCCTTACAATAGCGCTTGAGCTTTTCAATTTCACCTTGCCGCCACCACTTAACCGCCTCAAGTCCGTCACCTGATTTTTTAATACCGAGCGTTCCTTCTGCTACACTATCAAGGCGAAGGCGTCTTCCGAGAGTATTTTTAATTTCGGAAAGAAGGTCAAGACTTTTTATCGCCGTGAGATCTCCCTCGTAGTATTTATTTAAAAGGGGAATATCAAAATGATCAGAATTATATCCGATTATCATATCGCTCTCTTCCAACAGCTTCCATAATCGCGGAAAGTCCTCTTCAAGAAAACATTCGTATTGATCAGTTTGGAAATCATATGTTACCAGAAGTGAAATATCTAATTTTGTTGGATCACCCCTTCCGCCGACTTCTTGGAAAATGTTCTTTGTTTCAATATCAAGTACTATTTTTCTCATCCCATTAGAGATAGAGCGCGTACACACGGATGACTTGCGCTCTCTCGGTTATTTCTGGTAATAGTTTGTTTTTCTGCATATTTTGTTTGATTACAGCGTCTGCGATTTCTAACGGGACTCATATACGATAATACACAATAAAGACATCGTATCATATTTCAAAGACATCGTATCATATTTCGTTTTCCTACGCCCCCATCCATTATATATTTATACATAAATATATAATGGATGGGGGATGGAGTTGGAGGGTTTTTGTATCAGCGGATCTAAGAAGGCAAGATACATAAAAATGTGACGGGGAGAGTGCATCGGATGTCATGATAGACTAAATGCCGAGTGTGTGGTTATATAAAAAGCAATGAGCGACGTGCGCGTCACATCGGCAGAATTTGTAAAAGGCATCCGCGGAACAAACGGAATTTTATTTAATCGTATGGCGCAGATTGCGTTCATCGGTCGCTCTAATGTTGGCAAATCAAGCGTGATTAACGCACTTGTTGGAAGAAAGAGATTGGTGAAGGAGAGTTCACAGCCGGGCAAGACAACAGAAATTAATTTTTTTCTTATAAATAACAACCGCTATTTTGTAGATCTGCCGGGATATGGCTTTGCAAAGCTTCCTGAAAAGAAGCGCGAAGGGCTCCGCAGAATGATTTTGTGGTATTTAGGGGAGCTTGAGATTGAGAATCGCACGGTGGTTTTGATTATAGACGCCTACGTTGGCCCGTCGGAGTTTGATGAGGAAGTTCTGTTGCTTTTAGAGAGGCGAGGCATTACAACTATTATTATTGCTAATAAATTTGATAAGATAAAGAAGAGCAAGGAGCGCGAGAGGAAGCAAGCGCTCAGCGAGGCGCTTTCAGGGAGGAGCTATATTCCCTTTTCAGCTCGTACAGGAGAAGGCAAGGAGGAGCTTCTCTCTCTAATTCTTTAAGTAAAGTATGTCATCAAAACACCACGCACAAACCCTGCTTAAAAAGGCAGGCATCACCATAGGGGGTGATAAGCCTTATGATATTATTGTCTCAGACGAGAGGTTCTACAACAGGGTTTTTTCACAAGGATCACTCGGTCTTGGTGAGGCGTATATGGAAGGGTGGTGGGATGTGAAGGAGCTTGACCAATTTTTTGCCAAAGTATTTTCTGCCGAACTAGAAAAGGAAGTGCGGAGAAACGCAACGATCCTTATCCATACCATAAAAGCAAAATTCTTTAACCGACAGTCTGCCACGCGCGCGTTTCAAGTTGGAGAAGAACATACCGACCTTTACGACATCGGCAATGATCTCTATAGGGCGATGCTTGATACACGGATGGTTTATTCGTGTGGTTATTGGAAGCGCGCACAGGATTTAGATGAGGCGCAGGAGCACAAGCTTGATCTTGTTTGTAGAAAACTTCAGCTCAAAAAAGGAGAGCGTGTGCTTGATATCGGGTGTGGCTGGGGAAGTTTTGCAAAGTACGCCGCCGAGAATTATGGTGTAGAGGTTGTCGGCATTACCATTTCCAAAGAGCAGGCACACTATGCACGGGAGGTGTGTAAAGGGCTTGCCGTGAAAATTCTTCTTGAGGATTATAGGAAAATGAAAGGAGAGTATGATAAAATCGTTTCAATAGGAATGTTTGAGCATGTGGGATACAAAAACTACCATACCTTTATGCATTTGGCTCATAGTCTTTTAAAACCAAAAGGACTTTTTCTTCTTCACACAATTGGTTCAAAAAGGTCGGTTACTTCCACGGATCCATGGATAAATAAATACATCTTTCCTAACGGAATGTTGCCATCAATAAAACAGATTGGCGCATCTATTGAACAGAAGTTTGTGATGGAGGATTGGCACAACTTTGGAGCTGATTATGATACAACGCTCATGCACTGGTTTAAAAACTTTGAAACTCACTGGGAAAAGCTCATACCTGAATACGAAAGAAGAGTTGGCGGAATGTTTTATAGAATGTGGAAGTATTATCTTCTTGCTTCTGCCGGGTCATTTCGTGCACGAAGAAATCAACTCTGGCAGGTTGTTCTCTCTAAAAGTCCACAAGAAGGGCGTTATGATGCAGTGCGCTAAATTTCTATGCTTATTGATGATGTCGTAATAACCATACATGCGGGCAAGGGCGGCGACGGCGCGGTTGGTTTTAATAAGCTCCCCGGAGCAAAGGGTCCCACAGGGGCCTCAGGTGGCCGCGGAGGAAGCGTGTATCTTGAGGGTGTTTCAGATCTCGGCGCTCTTAATCAGTTTCGTTTTAAAAAGGAGGTGTCTGCTTCCTCAGGTGGCGGTGGCGACAAAATGATGCATGATGGTAAGAATGGTGATGATCTTGTTGTGAGGGTTCCTGTAGGGACCGTTGTTCATTTTGAAGATATGGCTGTTGGGCTTTACGAGGAGATTGTTGGTGTCGGCGAGAGGATTTTAATTGCAAAAGGAGGGAGGGGTGGGAAGGGAAACTTTCATTTCCGCTCATCACGAAACACCTCTCCAAAAGAGGCAGAAAAAGGTAGGCCCGGTGAGGTTCGCAGCGTGCGTCTTGAACTTAAACTTATTGCTGATGTTGGCTTTATTGGGTTGCCAAGTGCAGGGAAGACGAGTCTTTTAAATGCGCTTACCAATACAAATAAAAAAGTTGCAAACTATCCCTTTACCACCCTGGAGCCGAATATTGGAGTCTATGAGAATCTCATTCTTGCCGACATCCCCGGGATTATTGAAGGAGCCTCCGGAGGAAGGGGGCTAGGAATAAAATTTCTACGGCATATTGAACGAACAAAAATACTTTTTCATCTTATAGCCGCCGATTGCGAAGACCCTTGCCACGCGTACAGCATAATTCGCACAGAACTTGAGAAGCACAGTGCCGGTTTGGTACAGAAAAAAGAATATGTATTTTTAAGCAAGAGTGACACACTCTCACCTAAAGAGTGTGAGGAGAAACTCGTCGCACTTAAAACGGTCAGTCCCTCAGCAGAAGCTTTCTCACTCTATGATAAGAGTATAAAGAAGGTAACGGATGTGCTACAAATAATAATAAAGGAAAAAATAATATGAGACATATAAACGAAACGCTTCTTGGCGCAAAAAAACTTCTCATACGCAACACTATCTTTGGTGTTGAAGATAGTCTTGTCTCAACGGTAGGTCTTCTTTCCGGAATTGCAGTTGCTGGTGTTCCGACAGAGACCATTATCCTCACGGGCATTATTTTGATTTTTGTTGAAGCGCTTTCTATGGGGGCCGGGAGCTTTCTTTCCGAGCAGTCGGTACAGGAATATGCACTAGGAAATCATAACGGAAGCATTACAGCAATCCGAGGAGGTATTATTATGTTTTTTTCGTATTTCTTAGCAGGATTTATCCCGCTCTCTCCGTATTTATTTTTACCAAGCACGGAGGCACTTCTCTCTTCTGTTGGAATCTCACTACTCGCACTTTTCTTGTTAGGAGCGGTTTTTGCAAGACTTTTCAAAGCGAAAATTGTGGGAAGTGGGGTGCGAATGTTGGTTGTTGGAGGACTTGCCATCCTGATTGGTATTCTTATTGGAGGTTTTGTACAATAAGATAAAGAGAGATATGGAAAAAGATTTTTTTATTCCCCTTATATTAGGAACCAATAGAGAGGGACGACAAAGCGAGTGTGTTGCGCGGGTTATTAGAAAAATATGCGAGGCAGATTCGCGAGTAGAAACGAAGTTGTTTGATGTTCGTGATTTTGACTTGCCGAGAAGCAATTACGGACAGAGTATAAAAGAGAGCTTCCCGGAGTATCGTGATGCAATTGAGCGCTGTGATGGACTTATTATTGTCACACCTGAATATAATCATGGTTATCCCGGCGTTCTTAAAAGTGTGCTTGACCTTTTACTCCCTGAATATAAACACAAAGCAGTTGGTCTTGTCGGGGTAAGTGCGGGTGCATGGGGAGGAGTGAGAGTACTTGAGTCACTTACGGTTGTTGTCCGTGAGCTTGGTCTTATTGTTTCAAGTAAAGATCTTAACTTTCCTAAGGTGGGCGACATGTTTGATGAGGGTGGAGAGCTTAATGGTGAGCTGAAAGAAGCTGTGCATGAGCGTTGTGAAGGTTTTCTTGAAGAACTTATCTGGCTTGCCGATGCTCTACGAGCAAAAAGAAACACAGAGTAACGTATGGAAAAACTTTTAACCATTGCGCATGTTTTCATAGGAGATGTAACGATTTTTCTTTTATTGCAAGGATTTATCTTAGGTGTTTTTATTTACTCGGCAACGCACCACATAAGAAGAAAGAAGAGTAAAAAAATCACAACACTTAAGGCAAGTGATTTAGTGCTTGCCTACAGCCTTATTTCGGCGTCACTCATTCAGGCAATTTCATCGGTTGATATCTTGACGCAATTTAAGCTTGGTATTATTCTCACTAATCTTGTTGCCTCGTTTTATCTTTGCTTCTTCTCGCTGTGGTTTCAGGGGTTTATTGCAGATATCTCATTAAAGATAGGAAGAAGCGCTGTCCGTGCCTCATAATTTTATGAAAGATACAACAAATAAAATACTTCTCATTATCCTTATCGTCCTCATTTTTATTGCGGGGGCTTTGGCATGGTTTGTTTTTAAAACACCGGTCACACAACAACAAAGTGCGAAAGAGCGCTGTACACAAGAATTTCTTGAGGTGAAAGAGGAGACTTTGGGTGCAATTTGTACAGCTGAATTTGCACATATGCGCTGTTTGTATGACAAGACTATTATTAAAGAGGCCGTAAACGGTTGCGAAATTTCATTACTTGAAAGTCTTGGATGGCAACGTACAAAAAGAGATGCCGAAAAAAACGAATAACACCATACAACCACAGCGAGCAAAAAAATCACTAGGTCAAAATTTTTTGCGTTCACCGTACATCCTGCGATCTTTTGTGAAAAGTGCGGAGGTTAAGGAAGGTGAGTGGATTTTAGAAGTTGGTCCGGGGCGCGGTGCAATTACAAAAGAACTTCTTGGCGCCGGTGCTCGAGTTGTTGCTGTTGAAAAAGACGAGGTGCTTGCCGAAGCACTTCGTGAAAAATTTTCTTATGCGGTCGTTGACGGTAGTCTTATTGTGGTCGCGGACGATATTCTTCACATTAATCCAGAAGAATACTTTAGTGGCTCCTATACCATTGTGGGGAGCATCCCGTATTATATTACTGGCGTTTTTCTTCGTACCGCGCTTGCGTTTTCTCCACAACCTCAACGCATCTCCCTTATTATTCAAAAGGAAGTTGCGCGGCGAATTGTTGCGCGGGATGCAAAGGAAAGCATCCTCTCTCTTTCAGTAAAGGCATTTGGTGACCCTGCTTATATAAAAACAATAAAGGCGAAAGAGTTTTCTCCCTCCCCCAAAGTTGATTCTGCAATACTTGTCATTTCCGCTGTCTCAGATGATTTTTTTAATGGGTTTAGCAAAGAAGAATTTTTTGCCGCGATAAAAGTTGCGTTTTCTCAAAAAAGGAAACGCGCTGTTACTACTCTTAGTATGCGTTATGATAAAGATACGGTCGTGTCATTATTTGAACGAGTGGGTATATCTCAAAATGCACGTGCGGAAGATATTGCTCTTCAGGAATGGGGGAAGATACTCTACGCACTTTCCCGAGAAGAGTAACTTATAATGAGAAGGGTTTGTTCTCATTATTAATGAGCACGCAAGAAGCTCCACAAAAAATAAAAAAACCACCTCCGTAGCTTTTTATGACTGAAAAAAAACTAGAAGAGAGAAAGAAAAAAGCGCGGCGTCTTGTTGATGCGCTTAAAAAGGTCTGCCCCGATGCAGGGATGACACTTCACTTTAGGACTAATTGGGAACTCCTTGTTGCTGTGATGCTCTCTGCGCAGTGTACGGATAAAAAAGTTAATGAGGTGACACGGCGACTTTTTTCCGCCAAAGGCGGACCCGCCTCAGGCGGGAAAAAGTTCAGAACAATTGATGATTTCGTTAATGCCCGTCAGGAGCATCTTGAAAAAATTATTAAGCCGTGTGGATTTTATCATACTAAAGCGCGGAATATCAAAAAAAGCGCGCGCATCATACAAGAAACATATAACGGGCGTGTCCCTAAAACAATGGAAGAACTTGTCACTTTGCCCGGCGTGGCGCGCAAAACGGCAAATGTTGTTTTGGGAAATGCGTATGGCGTTATCTCAGGAATCGCGGTTGATACACACGTTATGCGACTTTCCCGTCGCTTTGGGTTAACGAATAAAAAAACACCGGAGCAGATTGAGCGCGATTTAATGGAAATTATCCCCCAAAAAGAATGGTTTCACCTCACCTCTCTTTTTATTGAATACGGAAGAAGGTATTGTCCCGCACGCGGATGTCCGAGGGAGCATCCGCTGTGGCGTTTTGATCTATCTTCCGGTAGCTGAGCGGTTTTATTTGCAATTGTCTATTCGCAGGGTATACTAAGAGCACTATGATGGCACTCTATAACATTCGAGGTCTTATTTTGGCCCTTCTTGTTGGTAGTATTGTCGGTTTGGGTGTTGGTATTGTTATCTCAACCAACACTCCCTCTGAGAAAGAGGTTAACGAGGAGAAACTTCAAGAAGAGGGTGATAAAGAAGATACTGCGCAGAAGGAGGCAGTAACCGCTCTATCCTCTGGCGAAAATATACTTGTGGTGAATAGCCAGCGTGCGGGAGAGCATGTTATCGTCTCAATGATCGCACTTGATAGGAGCGGCTGGGTTGCGGTGCATGAGGTTTTAGATAACAAGCCGAGCCCTGTTATTTTAGGCGCAGCGCGCTTCGGCGCTGGAAAACATTTTGGAGAAAAAATCAACCTCTTGCGTGCCACACAAGCAGAAACTTTTTATATGTTGGTCCTTCATGCGGACGATGGTGATAGTGAGTTTGATTTTAAGAAAGAGATTCCTGTTGCAGATGAAAAAGGAGAGATTCTCGCAGAAGAGTTTTTTGTGACACCCAAGATTGAGGAATAAGTCCACGTATAAGAAAACAGCTCAGTGCGCCCGCGGGCGCACTGAGCTGTTTTCTTATATTTATTTTTATGTTCCCAAAATGACCGGGATGACTATAGGATGTTTGTGTGTTTTCCGAAGAAGGAACTTACTGATCTCTTCAGTAAGTTCATTTTTAATGAAGTCAAAATTAATCGGGCGCGTTTTCCCTGTATTTTTCTCAACGGTTTTTTTCACCAAACCCCGTGCTTCTTTGAGAAGATCTTGCGACTCTCTTAAATAGACAAAACCACGTGATATAATATCGGGTGATTTGCGTACCTTACCGCTTACGGTATCAAGGGTAATAATGATGACAAACATCCCGTCTTGGGCAAGCATTTGCCTGTCACGAATGACAACTTCTTGAATGTCTCCAATAGAGAGCCCGTCAACAAGCATCAACCCTCCGGGAGCTCTGTCTTTGTTTACTGACATCTCTTTACCATCCTTAATCTCAATGAGCATAGAGTTGTCTGGTATGGTCATATTTTCTTGAGGTATGCCGACTTCTCTTGCTACCTCTGTATGAACACGAAGCATGTAATGATAGCCATGAAGAGGGATAAAAAAGCGCGCTCCAATATGTCTATGAATCCACTTTGTTTCCTCTCTATTAGCATGACCACTTGAATGCACGTCACTTACTTGGTAGTGAATAATTTTTGCTCCCTGTCGTGAAAGATTGTCTTTGAGCTTTTGTACCGACCGCTCATTGCCTGGGACAATAGAGGATGAGAGGAGTACTGTGTCGGTGTTGTTTATCTTGAAGTGTTTGTGATTTTGATTGGCGATGCGCATCAGTACGGCAAATTCATCTCCTTGTGCACCGGTTACTAGTGCAATGAGTTTGTGTGGTGGATAATTATTCATTTCCTCAATGGGGATCAGAGTATCTTTTTTTGGTTTTAGGACACCGGCAAGTTTTGCAATTTCAACATTTGTCTTCATACTGCGTCCGTCAATAATGACCTTTCTCCCATACTTTTCTGCAATTTCAATAATATGCGTAACGCGCTCAATCTGCGAAGCAAAGGTACCGATAATAAGCCTTCCCTTTATGTTTTTTATTATTTCATCAATACTTTCATTGACCTTACTTTCCGGAATAGAAAAACCAGGACGTTCAACATTTGTTGAGTCAGCCATTAAAAGAAGAACATCCTCGTCCTTGAATTTTGAAAACTCCTCTTCTTCTTGTTGTGTGGGGACACCATCAACATGGTCAAGTTTGAGGTCTCCTGTGTGCACGATATTCCCGTAGGGAGTTTTTACAATAATACCCATTGCGTCGGGGATGGTGTGGGTTACCGCAAAGAAGGCCACAGGGAAAGAACCAATAGAGATTGTGTCATCTTTTTCCACAACGTTAATTGTTAGTGGCGCGAGTGTGGGGAATTCTTCTTGCCGCTTCTTAATCATTAACGCGGTGAGGTTTCTTGTGTAGATTGCTGGGTTACCAATTTTATTGAGAATATAGGGGATGCCACCAATGTGATCAAGGTGTCCATGGGTGATAAGTAGTCCCTTTATCTTTTCTTTGCGCTCCTCAAGATATTTTGTGTTGGGAAGAATAAAGTCAATGCCAGGGGTCTCTTGTTCTTTAAATTGAATACCGCAGTCAATGACAAGAATTTCATCATTATATTCAATGGCGAGCATATTTTTTCCAATCTCTTCCACACCACCAAGGATGACAATGCGCACCGTATCTTTTTCAGGTGGCTTAATGTGTTTTGAGCTCTTGGCAGTATTATTACTCGCCCCTTGAGGAAGTGCGGGCAGAGAAAAGCGGGTAGTGTGGCGCTTGCTATAGCCAGAGCGTTTTTTTACCGCTTTCTTTGCGTGCGTCGGCGTTTGTTTTTGTTGCGAACTTTTTCTTCCGCTTATAGGGCGACCCTGTACTCCTCTTGGAGAGGGATGAGTATTTTTACTCGTTCGTGATGAAACGAGAGGAGTTTTTCGTTTTTCGTTGTTAGGCATACAAATTAGTAAGATGGTTTTTAAAAATAAAATTAGTTTACAAAAATTTTCCAAAGGCGCTGTGTTTCTATATACCATGTGTGTACATCGAGGAATCGCTCAGAAGGAACAGCGATTGTTCCTGTAGTAATTCCTTGTATTTTTTTGGGGACAATATAGACAAAGTCAGGCGAGTATACAAACACTGCCGGGATATCTTTTTGTATTTCTTCTTGGAATTGTTCGTACAGTTCCGTCCGCTCTTCCTTAGGGAAAGTTTCTCTTCCCTTTTCAAGTAATTTATCAGTAGTGATATTGGTATAGAGCGCGATATTAAGGCCGGGGTCGTTTCTCTGTGATGAATGCCAGAAGGCGAAAGGGTCTGATTCTCGGCCAATAATCTCTCCAAATAAGAGCGCATCATATCTTCGTGGCCGAATGACATTATTGTTTAAATCACTCACACTCCAGACCTGCAGATCAACATCTACACCGACTTCTTCCCATGCATTTTTCAACATCTCACCTGTTTTTTTAAGCTCGGGAGTATCTGAGGTAGAGAGAGAAAAAGAAAGCGTTACTCCTTTATTTTCACGGATTCCCGTCTCTTCATTTATTTTCCATCCGGCACTTTCCAGGAGCACTTTCGCCTCTTCTTTTGGACTCAATAACTCTTCCTCCGAGGTCTCATTATGATCTTCTGGCGGATTACTCGTAAATCCAAGTGAGCCTGGAGGAAGCGGGCCATCTATCGGTGTACCATACCCGAGCAATACCTCGTCAACGATTGCTTCTCGTGGTGTCGAGAGGGCGAGCGCTTTGCGTATGTTGAAATTCGTGAAAAGATTGTTTTGATTTTGGTTGAAAAAAACGCCAAACACTCTAGGAAGTATGTAAGTTAAAATAGTATGGTTGTGGCTTCTGAGCTCTGCGACACTTTGAAAAGCGATGGCGTTAGCGGCTTCAATGTCTTGCTTGGTAAAGGCTTGTATTGTCTCCTCCTCGTTTGGATAAAAGTTAATAATAAGGTTTTTCAGATACGGCTCACCAAGTGCGAAATGTTTAAAAGAGGAAAGTTTATAATTCTCTGGGATACCTGAGCGGTT
This sequence comes from Minisyncoccota bacterium, assembly GCA_040879685.1. Lineage (GTDB taxonomy): Bacteria > Patescibacteriota > Minisyncoccia > Phycocordibacterales > UBA2135 > JBBDJW01. The sequence continues at coordinate 13,932 of JBBDJW010000002.1, forward strand.
ATTTTTTATGGAGACCATTTTGTAAGGGCCCGAACCGACCGGTCTTATGTTGTAGCGGGAAAAGCCAAACTGTTCGGTACTGATATCTTCCCAGATATGTTGAGGTAAGATACCAAGTGTCGTGTTCTCCAGAAAAGGGGAATATGGTCTTTTTAAGATGAAAGAGAGAGTTTTCTCGTCTACTTTTTCTACACGCACTCCTTCCCAGCTTGCTCGCTTCGGGCTTTTTAATAAGCTGTCCTGCACTCGCTCTATAGTAAAAAGCACATCATCGCTTGTTATGGGTTTGCCGTCATGCCAGAGAAGGTTTGATTTTAATGTAAAAGTGTAACTCAATCCATCATCAGAGATTGAATATTTCTCGGCCAAATCAGGGATAAGATCACCTTCTGGTGTGGCGCGCAAGAGTCCTGAATAAATCAACATAGTGAGATCGCGATCGGCGTCTGAGAGTGCGAGGAGAGGATTAATAAAACGCGGGGCGCCAACAACTCCTTCTTTTAGAGATCCTCCATGAGAAGGAACAGAAACAGTAAACATATTGTTGACCTTAATAAGAAGGCCAAACGAAGTAACGGTAAAAACAATAAGAAGGATGGAAAACACCATCCTTTTCCTTCCTTGAAGGGCAGAGATCTCATGATAACGCCCAAGAATAAAATCGCGTGTTTTCTTAAAAAACGCGTCTGTGTGTTTCGTGCGTATAAAAAACGAAAGGAATTTTTCTAGTGCCTGTGCACAAAGACGTAACAGTGTTTTCACAATACTCTTTTTTCAGAAACGTAGACACACCATTGAGGTGTTCATTTCTTTATTATAGTACGAGAGTTAAGAAAGCCGAGAGGCCAAAAAGAACAGCGAGCACAATCGTTGCTTGAAAGAGAAATTTTTCAAAACCCCGTCTGGTGTGTTTAAAACCCCCTCCATCAGCACCTCCAAAAATACCACCAACACCAGCGCTTGACTGTTGGAGTAAAACAGAAACTACCAAAAGAATTGACAGAGTAATCTGTATCCAAGGTAAGAGAGTAATAAAAAATTGCATGACGGTAATCCTATCTAATTTTGGCGTGAAAAGAAAAGAGTTGCTTCTCGGTAAAGACTAGGGTGCTGTTGCAGGGCGCTTTTTTAGACCATGCATCTCGTAGGGTTCACTATACCATAGGCGTATCGCTCCTGCAAGAGTAGTTGATGCATAGAATGAGGGCTTTTTGACTCTTACCTCAAAATGCTTTATTATGGAGATACTTTAGAAGTTCGCATAGCATAATCGTTGTGCGCTAATAAGGAAGCAAGAAAAATATGGTAAAAAAGAACAAAGTGGGGATTGTCCCTCTGGGGGATCGTCTTGTAATTAGGCGCGAAGGAGATGCTGGAGAACGGATGCTTTCGGGAATAATTATTCCTGAAACAGCACACGAAGAAAAGCCTCAGATTGGCAGTGTCATTGCTGTTGGAAAAGGAAGAGTGAATGATGAAGGAAAAAGGATTCCTATAGAGATTGCTGTTGGAGAGAGAGTTATTTTCTCACGATTTGGTCATGATGAGGTTGAGATTGAGGGTGAAGAGTACCTTATTATCAGCGAAAATAACATATTGGCAGTTATACAATAAAAGCTATGAGTAAACAGATTATCTTTAATGAAGAAGCGAGAGAGGCACTTAAGGCAGGAGTTAATTATGTTGCCGATGCAATTAAAGTTACCATTGGTCCGCGAGGGAGGAATGTTGTTTTTGATCGTGGGTATGGAACGCCCACTATCACAAATGATGGTGTTTCTATTGCTAAAGAAATCACCCTCCCTAAAAAAATGGAGAATATGGGAGCGGAGATTATTAAAGAAGTTGCGACAAAGACAAACGACTTTGCCGGCGACGGAACAACTACGGCGGTTATTCTTGCGCAGGCGATGATAAAGGAAGGATTGCGGCAAACATCAATGGGAGTTAATGCAATGGGTATTCGTCAAGGAATTGAAGCGGCGAGCGACGCTGTGGTGGAAGCGTTGCGTTCTCTCGCAAAGCCGATAAAGACAAAGGAGGAAATTGTTCACGTTGCAACTATCTCTGCTGAATCTGAAGAGATGGGAAAAATTATCGCCGATACCATTAGCAAGGTAGGAGAAGATGGCGTTGTAACGGTGGAGGAGTCACAGTCCTTTGGTATTGAGTCTGAAATATCGCAAGGGCTTGAATTTGATAAAGGATACATCTCTCCGTATATGATCACCAATGCTGAACGAATGGAAGCGGAATATAAAGACGCAGCTCTTCTTATAACTGATAAAAAAATTTCGTCAATTCAAGAAGTTTTACCACTTTTAGAAAAACTTTCAGGAGAAGGAAGAAAGGAACTTGTTATTATTGCAGATGATGTTGAGGGTGAAGCACTTGCGACTTTTGTTCTTAATAAGCTACGAGGGACCTTTCATATTCTCGCGATAAAGGCGCCTGGATATGGTGATCGTAAAAAAGAATTACTTGAAGACATTGCGGTTACCACAGGAGGTGTTGTTGTTTCTGAGGAAGCGGGAATGAAGCTTGATAGCATAGAGACGGTGAGTCTTGGGCGAGCGCACAGGATTATTTCTAAGAAAGAGAGTACTGTTATTGTGGGCGGGAAGGGAAAAAAGGTGGATATTGAGCGAAGGGTTGCTGAACTGCGACATGCTTTAACTGCATCTGATTCAAAATTTGATAAAGAGAAGTATGAAGAACGAATTGCAAAACTCACCGGAGGGGTTGCGGTCATTCGTGTCGGTGCCGCGACGGAGACTGAAATGCGCTACAAAAAACTCAAAATTGAAGATGCTGTTGCCGCAACAAAAGCGGCTATTGAAGAAGGGATTGTCCCAGGTGGCGGTGTAGCACTTGTTAAGGCGGCCAAAAAGGTGAAAGGAATGGACCTCAAGCCTCGAAATGCCCGCTTTTTAAATGAGTTCCAAGCAGGTGTTTCTATTGTGCTTGAGGCATGCTCTATGCCCTTGCGGCACATTGCTATAAACGCAGGAAAGGGTGATGGATCTTCTGTTCTTGAAAAAGTTGAGAAGGGGGGTGCACAATCTGGCTATGATGCAGCCCTTGATGAAGTTATTGGCAATATGATTGATGCGGGTATTGTTGACCCCGTGAAGGTGACACGAAGTGGTATACAAAACGCAGCATCAGCTGCAGGAATACTTCTTACCACAGAAGTTGCTATCGCTGAGTACCCGCAGAAAGAAAATAATCACGAGGGGGAGGGTGGTATGCAAGGCGGTATGCCCCCTATGGGAATGATGTAGTTTTTTGCTATACTCTTAACCACAGAGGTAATCTAATTTTTTTATGACCATTCTTTATATTATTTTAGGAACTGTTGTTTTTGTCGTTTTCTTTGCCATCTTTGCTTACAACAGATTCGTAACACTTTCAAACAGAACGCGGGAAGCGTGGGCTGATATTGATGTACAATTGAAACGGCGTTACGATCTTATCCCAAATCTTATCAATACGGTGAAAGGATATGTAACGCACGAAAGAGAAACACTTGAACAGGTAACCAAGGCGCGCACCAGTGCAATGCAAGCACAAACACCGCAGGAGCACGCAGAAAAAGAAAATATGTTAAGCGATGCGTTGAAATCTTTGTTTGCTGTTTCTGAAAACTACCCTGACCTTAAGGCAAACGAGAACTTTCTTGAGTTACAACGAGAACTTTCCGATACGGAAAATAAAATTCAAGCAGCGCGAAGATTTTATAATGGCAATGTCCGTGATCTTAACATAGTGATTGAATCGTTCCCCTACAACACCATTGCCCGCCTCTTCTCATTTACACAGTCTGATTTCTTTGAACTTGAGGATGACTCAGCTGAAAAGGAGCCGGTTAAAGTTAACTTCTCGTCGTAGTTTTCAAAAAACTTAGCTAAACGGCAGGATAAGATACGTAAATTTTCTGCGTCGTTATTTATTTTTCTATGGCGACACTCTACACACATTACGATAGCAACACGCGCCGGACATGGGTCTTAATGGCCGCTTTTTTTATTGCGGTTATTTTTCTCGGATGGGCGTTTAGCTGGATCTTCAATAATTCTATCATTCTTTATGTCGCAGTCTTTTTGAGTATTGCGATGAACGTCGGAAGCTATTACTACTCGGATAAACTCGTGCTCAAGATGACAGGGGCGCATGAAGCATCTGAAAAAGAGTATCGCGAGTTACATACTCTTGTAGAGAATTTAGCAATTACCGCAGGGCTTCCAAAACCAAAGGTTTTTGTTATGAAGGAGACGGCTCCAAACGCCTTTGCTACAGGGCGAAATAAGGAACATGCGGTTGTTGCGGTTACTGAGGGGCTTTTGACGCTTCTTGAACGCACAGAGCTTGAAGGGGTGATTGCTCATGAGCTTTCTCATATTGGTAATCGCGATATGCTTGTCTCAACCATTGCGGTTACGCTTGTGGGGTTTGTAACACTTCTCTCTGACTTTTTTTTGCGCTGGTCTTTGTTTGGTGGCGGGGGAGGAGATCGCGATGGACGAATACAAATTATTATGACACTAGTAGGTGTTGTATTGGCGATTCTCGCACCGCTTGTCGCACTCCTTATTCAACTTGCTATTTCACGCAAGCGAGAGTTTTTGGCGGATGCTTCCGGTGCACTGCTGACTCGTTATCCCGAGGGGCTCGCAAGCGCGCTTTCAAAGATCGGAAAATACTCCGCGGAAATGAAGCGGGCCAACCATGCAACGGCGCATCTTTTTCTCGCTAATCCTTTTGGCAGTAAAAAGGAGCGTGGCATACACAGGTGGTTTATGACACACCCTCCCGTCTCGGAGCGCATCAGTGCACTGAGAGGAGAGAGATAAAAAAGGTTTGTCTTATGAGCTTATCTTGTGTAGGCTCATAAGAGAGTGCACAAGCACAAATTCATAAAAGTGTTCGGCATGAACGGAGGAGGAGTGGCTGACCACCTCCTTTGGCGGGGCCTCGCCGTAGGCGAGGGTGGTCTAAGGCGCACGCTTGTTCCCAATTTACACAAGAGCGAAGCGATTGTAATGTAAATTGCAATCCCTGCACATGGCGGAGGAGTGGCTGAGCGGTCTAAGGCGCACGCTTGGAAAGCGTGTGAGGGTTTACGCCCTCCGCGAGTTCGAATCTCGCCTCCTCCGCCATGTGCAGGAGAAAGCGTGTGGGGTTCATACCCTCGCAGGTTCAAATCCTGTCTCCTCCATATTTATAAAACTAAAAAATTTGAGAGAGGAAGGAGAATCTGAAAGAGAGAGCATCACGCGTGGTTCTCTGGTATGATGAAGGTGGTGTATAGCAAAATTTTTCTTGTAAAAATTTTGCTATACTTACTCGTATGTCAGAGACGACACAAAACATTACCCTCCTTCTTTTAACTTCACTTGCGGTGAGTTTTATTTTTCTTTCAGACGCGCCGCAAGAAGCGTCACAAAGTTGTAGCCACACACCGCTTCCCGTGAGCGAGGTCGCTTTTAAAGAACATACATTAGTTGTTGAGCTTGCAACAACCGTTGTTGCGCGAGAATGTGGTCTTTCATATAGAAAAGAGATCAAAGAAGGGCATGGAATGCTTTTTGTGTTTGAAAAAGAAGGATACCATGGCATCTGGATGGAGCATATGAGATTCCCTATTGATATTATCTGGCTTGATGAAGCCCTTCGGGTAGTTTCTATAAAAGAAAATGTCTCCCCCGATTCATTTCCAGAAGTTTTCTCACCGTCCGCTCCTGCTTTGTATGTTTTGGAGGTGAATGCCGGAGAAGTTTCTTCGCACTCTTTCTTTGTAGGAGACACCATCTTTCTTCGCTGATGGTGCTTTGGTAAAAAAGTACTCATCAAAGAGAAAGGAGAGTCTGTCAACCCTCTCTTTTTTCATGAATTGGAGCGAAATGGTACGACATTCCATAACATCTTTTCCAATAAGCTTGTTATCCACAGAATTCCTTAAAAAAAATTCTCCACCGAAGAATTTTTTTTGTTACAATGAATATCCGTACAAACAAGGAACAACCTCAACCTCAATTATTACTTGTAATCTACTGGTAACTTATGACAAGAATATCCTCTAAAAAACAAACCGCATCTCGAGTGAAAAAAGTTTCGTCAAAGAGAAAGATAAACAAAAAAAGCACATTGCGTATTACAAAAATACAAAAACGAGACCGTAGTATTGCTCCGTTTGATCTTTCAAGGATTAGCAGGGCTGTTTACAAAGCAATGGTTGCCGCACATGAGGGAGTGCGAGGAGATGCTGAGGTTGTTGCACAAAAAGTTCTTAAAAAATTAGAGGTATGTGCTGAAAAAGACAAGAATTTCATACCGTTTGTGGAAGGTGTACAAGATATGGTTGAGGAGACGTTTATGGAAAATGATTTTCCTCACTCGGCAAAGGCATACATCCTCTACAGAGACACTCGTTCAAAGGTTCGCGGGACAAAAGGCGCAATTCCGCAGAAAGTTAAAGAGCTTGTTGAAGAGAGTAAAAAATATTTTGAGAATCCTCTTTCAGAACATGTTTATTACACAACATATGCGAAGTGGATTAATGAAGAGAAAAGGCGCGAAACGTGGATTGAGACTGTTGATCGGTATGTTGAGTTTATGAAAGAAAATCTTGGAAACAAATTAAAAAAATCCGAGTATGAAGAAATTCGCGAGTACATTTTAAATATGAGAGCACTCGGCTCCATGCGGCTTCTCTGGAGTTCGGGTAAGGCCGCGCGCAACAATCACATCACCGCATACAACTGCTCATTCATTGCGCCGACATCATGGCGTGATCTTGCAGAGATTATGTACATCTCTATGAGCGGAACGGGCGTTGGTTTTTCGGTGGAGCATCAAAATGTTGAACGGTTGCCGATGATTCAAAAACAAAAAAAAGCCAAAGTTTCTATTCATACTATTGGAGACAGCAAGGAAGGATGGGCAGAGGCGCTTGTTCTTGGCTTAGAAACATGGTCTTCTGGACATGACATCACATTTGATTATTCACATGTGCGTCCGACGGGTTCACGGCTTATGACAATGGGCGGTCGCTCAAGTGGACCGGGGCCGTTGAAGCAACTTCTTGATTTTACGCGTGAGAGAATGTTAGCTCGGCAAAACAGAAGGCTCACTACCCTTGATGTACATGATATTGTTTGCAAGATTGGTGATGTCATTGTTGCAGGTGGCGTGCGACGCTCCGCGCTTATCTCACTTTCCGACCTTGATGATGTGCTGATGCGCGAGGCAAAAAACGGTCAATTTTGGCTTAATAATCCTCAGAGAGCGATGGCTAACAATAGCGCCGTCTATAACGAAAGACCTACCGTTAAAGAGTTTCTTGATGAGTGGCAAAACCTAGTAAAATCAGGCTCTGGTGAGCGAGGTATCTTTAATCGGGGGAGTCTCAAGAAACAGCTCCCCGTTCGCAGGTGGAAAAAATTTGAAAAAGACCTTGATAATTGCGGCACGAATCCGTGCGGTGAGATTGTTTTGAAGTCAAAGCAGTTTTGTAATCTTTCAGAAGTTGTATGTCGTGCGGAGGATACAGAAGATACGCTTATGGATAAGGTTCGCATTGCAACAATTCTAGGAACATATCAGGCGTCGTTAACGAAATTTCCCTTTCTTTCAAAAGAATGGAAAGAAAATTGTATCGAGGAGGCACTTTTAGGAGTTTCTCTTACCGGTCAGTGGGATTGCACGGCGGTGCGCAACCCGCTTACTCTGCGAAAACTTAAAGAGGTTGCAATTGAAACAAACAGAAAATATGCCGCGCGATTTAAAATTAATCCAAGCACCTGTATTACCTGCGTGAAGCCAAGCGGTAATGGTTCACAGCTCTTTAACTCCTCAAGCGGTATGCACCCTCGACATGCAAAGTATTATATTCGTCGTGTACGCATTGAGGCGCACAATCCTATTTTTGCAATGTTAAAAGATATGGGTGTTCCTTATCATCCTGAAGTTGGACAAAACAAAGAGACGGCGAGCACGTTTGTTCTTGAATTTCCCGTAGAGGCTCCTGAAGCAGCAAAATTTTTTAAGGATGATGTGAGTGCATTTGATCAACTTGAACACTGGAAGATGGTAAAAGAGAACTATACGGAACATAATCCATCAACAACAATTTCTGTTGGCGAGGAGGAGTGGTTGGAGGTTGGCAATTGGGTTTACAAGAATTGGGAGATGGTTGGGGGACTTTCATTTTTACCTCGTAGTGAGCATGTTTATAAACTTGCGCCATACGAAGAGATTACAAAAGAAAAGTATGAGGAGCTTATGAAGGACTTTCCTGAAATTGATTTTGCAAAAATTGTTCTTTATGAAGAGGATGATACTACACAAGGAGCAAAAGAACTTGCCTGCAGTGCTGGTACGTGTGAAGTTGATTTTATTTCTCTTGAAGAGGGAGTAAAGAAATAGCACACAAAGAAAATAATAATGAAAAAACCGCTCGGATGTGAGCGGTTTTTTCATATAAGTACCTTGTGTCTATAAGCCGAATTCTGTACTAATATTATTAACCTGCGGTGAATAAAATTAGCGGCAGTTATTTATCTAGGCCTCCTATTACTAGGCGGCTCGTGCGGCACAAATCCCGCATGTGCGGGAAGTACGACCTTGCACTCAGGTAAGGATTTAGCCGTTTCACCTCCGACGTTGCCGTCGGAGCTCGCCCTGTCAAATAAGACAGGGCGTTTTAAATCTTTCGATTTAAAACGTCTCTGCTCGCACCTCTGCCAATCTTGCCCACTGCAAGGTGGTCTGCAAGATTGAGCATCCCGCCGTAGTCCTAAAGGACGACGGCGGGGGCCCGCCTTCGCGCAATGCTTCGGCGGGACGCTCAATTTTGTGCTCACCTATGGTCAACAAAATTGGCGACGGGTGTTACCCGCTACCCTGCTGCGACCCCCGCCATAAAGGCAAAGGTGCTCATTTTCGTGATTGTATTATTACAGACAAAAATGGCGAGTGTTCGGACTTTCCTCATCCCGTATAAACGGGATGCAACTACCCAACACAAGGTAATAAAGATATACCATAAACATTAAAAAAAGCAAGGGAAGAAATATTCTCACTCATATGAGATTCTTACCTCCTTGCAGAGACGCCTGTTCTTTTATACTATTTATATATTATTTACAAAGAACAAGAGCCGTATGTCCTTTTTCACTTCGGCACTACTTTACCCTTAATGCAATTATGGAAACTATTGAAGTTTTAGAAGAGCTTGAGTTGTCAAAAAATAACTTTGACGCTCCTACAGAAAAAAAGAAAAAAAGAGACTTCTCTCGTCTTGACCGTAGCCTTTTTCAGCTTTTACTTATTCTTGTTTTTCTTTTACCACTTTTTTTTGTCCCTCTTTTAGGAGTATCGGTTGAGTTAGAAAAATCACTCTTTCTTGCTCTGGGTATTGGTCTTGGTTCTTTTCTTTTTATTCTCGCTCGCTTAACAACAGGAGTCTATACAATACCACGCACGCCAATTCTTTTTGGGGGGTTCTTGGTGGTTGTTGCTTTTTTTCTTTCGGCTCTCTTTTCTCCTGCACCGCATGTCTCACTCTTTGGCGCGGCATTTGAAAGTACAACAGTGATGGCTATTTTTGTTTTGTTTTTGACATTATTTTTCTCTTCTATTGTGTTCCAAAGCGAGAGAAGGGTTACTGCATTTTATAAAGCGCTCTTTGCTTCATTTGCCGTTCTCTTCCTGTATCATCTTATTCGCATTATCTTTGGTGCTGACCTCTGGTCATTTAATTTGTTTTTTACAGAAGCGGCAACACCAATAGGAAGATGGAATGATTTTGGTATTTTTGCAGGCATTATTGCGCTTGTATCAATTGTTACGCTTGAGTTTGGTGCGCTGAGCGCTCTCTCAAGAAAGAGCATGTATGTCTTTCTTGTTGCAGCACTTGTCTCCCTTGCTGTGGTAAATTTCTCACTCCTGTGGATTATACTCGGTCTTTTTAGTTTAATGTTAGCAGTTTACAACTTTACTGTGCGTCAGAATGGTATTGGTTGGGGAGTTGCAACGCCATCTCTCTTTGTCTTAATTGTTTCCCTCCTCTTTTTAATTGGAGGAGGCTCACTAGGCAATGTATTTGCAGAGTATAGTAATACACCTCAACTAGAAATACGCCCCTCTTGGGAGGCAACCATTGGTGTTGCCGCAGACGTGTGGCGAGGAGATCCCCTTTTTGGAAATGGTCCTAACCGCTTTTCACACGCGTGGTCCCTTTACAAACCCGAAGGAATTAATGCTACTGCTTTCTGGAATACGTCATTTGATTCCGGTGTCGGGACTCTGCCATCATATGCGGTAACGACGGGTTTTCTTGGAGTCTTGGCATTGCTTTTCCTTCTTGCTTCATATCTTTATTCTGGCGCCAGAGTAGTCTTTTTTGAAGGAAGTCATGTTCATTATCTCACACTCTCACTCTTTCTTTCTTCGTTCTATCTTTGGCTTTCTCTCCTTTTCTACACACCAAGTATAACGATTCTTTTTCTTACCTTTGTATTAACAGGAGTGTTTATTGCTTTTTCGGTACAGCGAGGTTATATAAGTAATCTTACCCTTACGCACAAAAAAGATGTGCGCGTTGGCTTTGTTTCAGTGTTATTGCTTATCGTACTCCTTGCTGGGACTGTTGATATGGAGTATGTTGGCGCGCAAAAATCACTTTCATTATATAACTTTCACAAAGCCGTACTTGCAAACAGAGATGGCGATCGCGAAAATGCAAAAGCATTACTTCTTCAGGCAAACCTCTTAAATGAAAATGATCGCTTCTATCGTTCTCTCGTGGAGCTTCAATTGGCTGACCTCAACGAGCTTTTAACGAGAGAAAATGCACGACCTGAAGAGGTGCGTGCAGAGTTTCAGCAAACACTTGGTAGTGCGATAAGTAGCGCACGCGGAGCTGTGTCGTTTGATGAGAGCAACTACTTGAACTGGCTTTCTCTTTTCCAAGTCTATGGTAATGTTGTACGACTACAAGTTGTTGAGGGTGCTTATGAGAACGCACAAGAAAGTCTTAACAATGCACAGGCGCGCAACCCGCAAAGCCCCGCGCTGTTACTTCGCGGGGCAGAGCTTGAACTTGCCACGGGAAATGCTGATACGGCTCGTGCGGCATTACAATCAGCACTTGCCTTGAAAGAAGATTATACCGATGCCATCTTCTTACTTGCACAACTTGAAATCAATGAGGGCAATACCCGCTCTGCAATTGATTCTCTTCTACGAGCAAGTCTTATTGACCCGAATAATGTAAGCTTGTTCTTTAGTCTTGGGTTGCTCTATTACAACGAACAAAATTTTGTGCAGGCGACAGAGGCGCTTGAGCGAGTGGTCTTTTTAAGTCCTCAGTACTCTAATGCGAAATATTATCTGGGTCTTTCCTACTATGAGAGAGAAAGAAATGATGAGGCGATTACTGAATTTGAAGAGATACTTACTCTTAACCCCGGCAATGAACTTGTCATTACAATTTTGGATAACCTGCGAGAAGGAAGGCCCCCCCTTGCGGGTGTAGGGGAGACGGGAGGAGAAAGTATAGAGCCCCCCATTATTCAATAGTGCTTTATGGTAGAGAGATTTTTAAAGTTACTCTATCAGGAAATAGGCGGTCTCCATGAGGCCGCTTTTCTCCTTGCACTTTTTGCCTTTTTTTCAAAAATTTTAGCGCTTCTCCGTGACAGATTGCTCGCGCAGCATTTTGGAGCGGGGCTTGAGTTAGATATTTATTATGCCGCGTTTCGTATTCCGGATTTTATTTATGTCTCCCTTGCTTCATTAGTTGCTTCGGCGGTCCTTATTCCTTTTATCGTTCATATTCTTGATGATAGGGATCGGACAAAACAATTTATTAACACTATCTTTACAGTGTTCTTTGGTGCTATTGTTCTTGTCTCTGCAGTAGTGTTCTTCTTTATGCCGCAGCTCTCCGGCCTTGTTGCGCCGGGGTTTACTGAGGATTCTCTCTCCGAGCTTGTTTTACTTTCACGCATAATGATTTTCTCGCCCTTCTTGTTAGGGCTTTCTGGTTTTTTTGCGAGTATTACACAGTCATTGCGAAGATTTTTTGTCTATGCGCTTACACCACTTCTCTACAATGCCGGCATTATTATAGGTATTATATTTTTCTACCCACTTTGGGGCCTCCCTGGGTTGGCTTATGGTGTGGTGCTCGGTGCGATACTTCATATGCTTATTCAGATTCCTGTTCTTATAAAAAGTGGTATTGTTCCACACTTTACCTTTTCCATTGACTGGAAAAAGATTCGTGAGGTTCTCTCTCTTTCACTTCCTCGTACCGTGACACTTTCTGCACATCATTTCGTAATTTTGGTGCTTGTTGGATTAGCTTCACTTATGGTAGAGGGCTCTATTTCGGTCTTCAATCTCTCTTTTAATCTCCAGTCGGTTCCGCTCTCTATCATTGGAGTTTCATACTCCATCGCGGCGTTTCCTACACTAGCTAAACTTTTAGGAAGTGGCAGAAGCGCCGATTTTGTAAAGCATGTTGTTGCCGCAATGCGCCATATTATATTTTGGTCCATTCCTGTTATTGTATTGTTTGTTGTCTTGCGAGCGCAAATAGTGCGCACGATTTTAGGGACAGGGGAATTCGGATGGGAAGATACGCGTCTCACTGCTGCCGCGCTTGCATTATTTTCAATCTCTATTCTGGCACAAAGTCTCATTCTTCTTTTTGTAAGGGGGTATTATGCCGCCGGAGAGACAAGAAAGCCACTCATTATTAATGTGGCTTCTTCGCTTTTTGTTATCGTACTCGCCTTTTTCTTTGTGTGGCTCGTGAGAGAAATCCCTCTTGTAGCATATTTTATGCACTCACTTTTCCGTGTTGAGGGAGTTTCCGGCACCGAGATTCTTATGTTACCTCTTGCTTTTTCCCTTGGGGTGGGTGTTAATGTTCTTGTGTTGTGGGAGTTTTTTAGAAAAGACTTTTCAATTGCTACAGAGGGACTTGGAAGAGTACTGCGACAGAGCATCTTCTCCTCTTTTCTTATGGGTATAGTTGCCTACTTCGCCTTACAGGTTTTTGATGATATCTTTGATATAAACACATTTCTTGGTATCTTTGGACAAGGTGCTTTGGCAGGGTTTCTTGGAATAGGAGCAGGGATTCTTACTCTCTACCTTATGGACAATACTGAGCTTTCAGAGATTATTGTCTCTTTGCGCAGAAAATTCTGGAAGAGCGAACATCTTGTTCCTGACCAGGATGAACTCTAGGGCATCTTTGTGGCAGAGGGAAGTATGAAATCTAAGCAAATTAGAAACTTTAATAGTATTGCCTACCCAGCATCCAAACATGCTGTTGTGGGCTTAGCTCGCTGTGCGTTTGAGGCCATTAGTTTATATGACTAACATTAGAAATTTTTCCATTATTGCTCATATTGACCATGGGAAATCAACACTCTCTGATAGGATGCTTGAGCTTACTGCCACTATTGAAAAGCGAAAAATGAAAGAGCAGGTGCTTGACGTTATGGACCTTGAACGCGAGAGAGGTATTACGATTAAAATGCAACCCGTAAGAATGGAATATACACAGGGGGATGAGCGGTATATTTTTAATCTTATTGATACTCCCGGTCATATTGATTTTTCATACGAGGTATCTCGTTCCTTAAAGGCGGTTGAAGGGGCAATTCTCTTGGTTGATGCAACGCAAGGAGTGCAGGCGCAAACACTCACCACCTTGAGAATGGCGCAGGAGTTAGGGTTAGTTATTGTCCCCGTTATCACAAAAATTGATTCATCCTTGGCGCGAATAGATGAGGTGAAAGAGGAAATCGCCGAGCTTCTTCTCTGTGAGAAGACTGGAATTCTTAGTGTCTCAGGAAAAACAGGAGAAGGAGTACCACATCTTTTTGATGTGATTGTCGCGCGCATTCCGCCTCCAAAAGAATATGAAGAGAGTGCACCACGAGGGCTTGTTTTTGATTTTGAATATGATGCGCACAGGGGAATTATTATCTACACCAGATTGTTTAGCGGGATAATACAAAAAGGAGACGCAATGAAGTTTGTGGTAACAGGAAATACATTCACTGTTCTTGAGTGCGGTATCTTCAAACCACAACAAGAAAAGAGAGACACCCTCTCTTATGGTGAAATTGGTTATGTTGTTACCGGTATTAAGGATGCTGAAAACGCCGTGGTCGGCGACACGATTGTCTCAGGGAAAAAGCCACTCCCGGCGCTCTCAGGATATCACTATCCTCAGAGTGTTGTGTGGGCATCGGTCTATCCCGAAGGTCAAGATGAGTTTATTGAACTTCGGTATGCACTGCAAAAACTAAAGCTTTCGGACGCCTCTCTTTCATTTGAAGAAGAATCTTCCACTGCGCTTGGAAGGGGGTTCCGATGTGGTTTTCTTGGCATGCTTCATCTTGAGATTGTGATTGAGCGACTCAAGCGCGAACACATGCTCACCCTTGTCGTTACGGCACCCAGTGTTGCCTATGAGGTTGTGGAGCGCTCCGGCAAGAAAAGAGACATATACACTCCCTCACAATTTCCTGACCACGGGAACTACGAAAAGGCGTATGAGCCATGGGTATTGCTTGATATCATTACCAAAAGTGAAACGATGGGAGACGTCATGCGTCTCATCCATACCCATGAGGGAAGCTTGGGCGAGTCACAATCGCTCCCTGACGGGCGTATTCGCTTTGAGGCTTCTCTTCCGCTTCGAGAGCTGATGAGAGGGTTTTTTGATGAAGTGAAGAGTGTTTCCTCGGGATACGCCTCGTTTTCTTATGTCATTACGGGCATGCGTGAAGCGAGTGTCACACGACTTGATATTTTAGTGGGGGGAGAGATTGTTGGTGCATTTTCACAGGTTGTCTCGCTTGTACGGGTTGAAGAAGAGGCAAAAGCACTTGTTGAGCGTTTGTATAAAATTCTTCCTCGTCAGCTTTTTGTGGTAAAAATTCAAGCAGAAGCTCTGGGTCGTATCATTTCTTCTAAAACACTCTCCGCGCTTAAAAAAGATGTAACCGCGAAACTCTATGGCGGGGATATCACACGGAAGATGAAGCTTCGTGAAAAGCAAAAAAAGGGGAAGAAAAAAATGCGTGAGCGAGGAAGCGTGAATATTCCGCATGATGTATTCTTAAAGATGCTCCGCCAGGGAGAGTAGCGCACAGGAGCCGTCTGCGTTATAGTAAAAAGTATGTTTATAGGAAAAAAACGAAAAAAAGTTCTTAGAATTATATCAGTAGTTGTCGGGGTTCTTGTTATGATTAGTATGGTGCTTCTCTATACGCCGATTTTTTACTAAATATTTCTTATCTACTATGCGAGAAATTAAGGAAAAAAGAAAGTGGCGAATGAGGCTTTTTTCTCGTATAACCATCGCTGGTCTCCTCTTTTTTTTACTCTTTATCGCACATGCGACATGGGGCGTCTTTGGAAAATTTTTAGAGACACAGAGAAACAAGATACGTGCGCAAGAAAATGTTGCTGAACTCTTAAAGCGCGAGGCAGTGCTTGTCGGTGAGATAGAGTATTTAAAAACAACGCGCGGAGTAGAAGAAGAGATTCGTGAAAACTTTGGCTTTGCAAAAGAGGGTGAAGGGGTGGTGATTATTGTTCGCGACAAAGGAAGGGATACTTCAGAGAAAACCTCGCAGGGCGGTTTTTGGACACGTATACAGAGGTTCTTTTTAAGAGAGTGAGCAAGCGAGATTAGTTTAATGGTAAAATGATTGCTTCCCAAGCAATAGACACGAGTTCGATTCTCGTATCTCGCACCACACACCACACATATCTTTCAATGCCTTTGTTGGTGTGGGGGCAAGCAGTAGACATTCCCGCCACAAGCGCGGGTCGGGTAGCTCAGATATTTTCGGATCCCGAGCTTGTCGAGGGAGAATGAAAATATTGAGCGAAGCTGACCGATTCTCGCTGGCCGCACCAGAGCGAGAAGTGTGCTATACTAAGGCTATTGTAAGGTAATTTCAAAAAAGGTATGGCAAAAGTGACTATTTACTCAACTCCTACCTGCGGCTTCTGCAAAGCGGCAAAGGATTTTTTTGGCGAAAAAGGAGTAGAGTATGAAGATTTTGATGTCTCTACTAATGCGGAAAAAAGGCAGGAAATGATTGAAAAAAGCGGTCAGATGGGCGTTCCGGTTATTACTGTCGGCGATGAGATAATGGTTGGCTTTGACAAGAACAAGGTCTCAAACCTTCTTGGGCTTTCCGCATAGATTCTCATTCCACTATTCCACAATACTTTAACAATCTCATCCCGCCAAGGCGGGATGAGATTGTTAAAGAAATATGGTTATATGTGGTTATATAAAGAGAAGGGCCCCCGTAGTTCAATGGATAGAACAGGCCCGTCCTAAGGGCTCGATGTGGGTTCGATTCCTGCCGGGGGCATCAACCAAAAATACTCACGTTTGCCGTGAGTGTTTTTGATTGGTGCAGGAATCGAACGGAAGTCTGGGAGGAGACTTCCGCGGGATTTTCCCTGGGAGGAAAATCGATTCCTGCCGGGGGCATCAACCAAAAATACTCACGTTTGCCGTGAGTGTTTTTGATTGGTGCAGGAATCGAACGGAAGTCTGGGAGGAGACTTCCGCGGGATTTTCCCTGGGAGGAAAATCGATTCCTGCCGGGGGCATCAACCAAAAATACTCACGTTTGCCGTGAGTGTTTTTGATTGGTGCAGGAATCGAACGGAAGTCTGGGAGGAGACTTCCGCGGGATTTTCCCTGGGAGGAAAATATCTATCCAGTTGAAACAAGTATTTTCTTTTGCTACTATAGCGTGATGGATGAGAGAGAGAACAAAGACCTCAAAGCACTTCTAGAAGAGAATACAAAACTCGCACGCGAGAACCACAGGCTTTTAAAGAAAATACACCGCTCTCAATCATGGGGCAGTTTCTTCCGTCTTCTTTATTGGGCTGTCATTCTCGTATCTATTTTTGGTGCGTACTATTTCATCCAGCCGTTTATTGATAGTGTGAGGGGAAATGTTGAGAGTGTTCAATCAGGTATTAACACA
This sequence comes from Minisyncoccota bacterium, assembly GCA_040879685.1. Taxonomy (GTDB): domain Bacteria; phylum Patescibacteriota; class Minisyncoccia; order Phycocordibacterales; family UBA2135; genus JBBDJW01. Next base: position 30,986 of record JBBDJW010000002.1, read on the forward strand.
CTTGAGAATATCAATAACTTTGATATTAATTCACTTCTCGGTAATTAAGAGATTCTGATATATACGCCCAGGTAGCTCAGTTGGCTAGAGCATTGGTCTGAAGAACCAAGGGTCGTCGGTTCGAGCCCGACCCTGGGCACCAAAACAAAACTTTTCGGAAAAACTTAATAAAATGAATTTGTATGAATGGTCAAGAACAACAACTTACAAAACAAGAAAAAAGAGAACTAAAACGCCAAGAAAAAGATGCACGGCGCACAAATCAAGAACGAAAGAGAAAGACGCGAAAGTTTTTATCTTGGAGTGCGGGCATTGCCATGGCCTTTTTGATTATTGGAGGAATAGTTTATCTTATTCAAAATTCAACCCCTACAAACCCCGAGCAGGCCGCTTCGCTTTTAGAGGTTAAGGATAATGATTGGACGACAGGAAGTCCCGGCGCCCCAATAACGCTCATTGAATATAGCGACCTCCAGTGTCCCGCTTGTGGCGCGTACCATCCTATTCTTAAGCAGCTGATTGAAGAATTTGGCAGTGATATTACTTTTGTGTACCGGCATTTTCCGTTGAGACAAATTCATCCCAATGCCGACTTGGCTGCGCGAGCCACTGAAGCCGCAGGAGCGCAAGGCAAATTCTGGGAAATGCATGACATGCTTTTTGAAAATCAACGCTCGTGGTCAAATGATAGAGACACAAAAGAGTTATTTGTGAGCTACGCAGAATCATTAGGCTTGGGCGTGGATCAATTCAAAAGCGATCTCGCATCAAAAGGAGTCAAAGCAAAAGTGGATGCGAACTACAAGAGCGGGCTCGGCTTAGGGGTTAATGCCACGCCAACCTTTTTCCTCAACGGACAAAAACTGCAAAACCCCAGAAGCCATGAAGAATTTAAGACCATTATTCAAAATGCCATATCTCAACCATGAACCAACATATTAAAACAATTATACTATCGGCCACTCTTGGAGCTCTGGTCGGAAGCGGAGCGGTTTTTATCTCACAAAAATTGCAGAAACCAAACGAGGACGAACTGATTAAAGAGTTTTATCTTGTTGAAAATGCGGTGCATGTCAGTCCTCACCACATAAGGAAAGCGATCATGAAAGGAGAAACTGATGACTTTATTTTGATTGACTTACGAAGCGAGGAAGAATATGCAGAAGAACACATTGTTGGGGCGATCAATGTCCCAGCTTATAAAGACCGAGAATATTCTGACTATGGAGCAATTCAAAGGATTAGGCAATCAGTTAGAGAATTGAAAGAGAAAAATCCAGAAAAAGATATTATTGTTTACTGTTATAGCACTCCCTGTATGACCGGAAGAAAGGTGGGAAAAATATTGGCTGAGGACGGCATTTATGTAAAACATTTGGGTATTGGCTGGAATGAGTGGCGGCATTTTTGGAAGTTATGGAATCACCCCCATGAATGGGAAATAACCGATCCGACCGAATATACTGCTTCTGGTCCTGAACCCGGAGTATTTAAGGGCAGGAATTATCTTGAAGGAGAGCTTCCTTCGGGCTGTGGTGAGGGAGAACTGAGTTGTTGAGGTCTATGTAATACAATTATTAAAAGTAACCAAATACATTACTATGGAAGTACAAGAAGCAATCAGATCACGCCGTTCGGTCAGGGAGTGGGCTGACACGCCGGTTTCTGATGAGCAAATAAAATTACTCGTAGACTCAGGACGTTTTTCTCCCAGTCCACTTAATTCTCAGCCCTGGCATTTTGTTATTGTAAGAAACAAGGAGCGGCTAGGAGAATTGGCGGAGAAAGCACAGCATGGTTCTTTTCTGGCGTCTGCGCCGGTAGCGATTATTGCGTTGGTAGATCAAGAAGCAGAAATAGATCAATGGCTACAAGAGCGTGAACAACATTTTTCAAGCGGAGCTTGCGCAGTTCAGAATATGCAACTCGCAGCATGGGATTTAGGTCTTGGGTGTTGCTGGGTAACTATGGAAGAATCGTTTACAAAAAAGATACTCTCCATACCTGATGCATACCGTGTTTTAGGGTCTCTTGCCGTAGGATTTCCGAAAGACAAGCCAAAGCCGCACTCCGAAGAAGATAGACATCCGCTCGAAAGTTTTATCTCCTGGGAAGAATTTGGACAAAACAGCTAACGTAGGATATTTTGGAAGCCCGCTCAAAAATCACGCCGTCTGTCCAGCAGGCGGGCAAAAAGAAAAGGGGGTGTGGGGGTTCGCGCAAGGGTTGTTATGTCAGCACAGAGAGATTTAAAAAATACCTGCATTAATCACTGAATTAATGCAGGTATTTTTATTCTCCCCAATATTTTTATAGGTATAGTGGTACCTTACTATTTTCTCACTTTGAGCTTTTGCGTCTTGTTCTTGTCTATTTTTGGCAAGGAGATAGTGAGAAGTCCATTCTCAACATGCGCTTCCGACCCCTCCACTTCAATCTCTTGCGGAAGAATAATTGTTCGGGAGAAAGAGCCCCAGTAAAGTTCTTGGTAAAAGTAATCATCGGTATGGGTGGACTTTGAGCGGGAGCGCTTTCCTTTTATCTCAACCATCTCACGGTTTATATCAATATCCAAATCATCAGGAGAGACACCGGCGACCATCGCGTGGATGATAATCTCCTTAGGAGTTTGGTGCATATCAATGGTAAGCTGGCCCTCGTTGTTTTCTTCCTCCATCCAGTCATTTTCAGTATGATCCTTCTTATTATCTTGGGCATCTTCTGCCCTTTCGTCATCCTCTTCATAGTCATGATTTATGACATTTACCATCTTTTTTAAAAATGAATCTTTTTCCTTAAACATAACGTGTTAATGAGTTGATCTGTAGATCTTTCTAATCTTTTCAAAGAAAAGCAAAAGAATGATTGCCCCAATCCACAGAACGCCAAATGTAATAAAAATATTTTCTGCGCTGTTGTTATTAATTATAGAGAGATTGAAAAAAGTATGCAACACGATAGCTGTGAATAGCCCGATAACAACTGCGATACGTTTAACCGCCCGACTTTTGTAAAAGGCAAGTCCCATAGCAACACCAATTAGAGAGCTTGCTACAATATGAAGTACTGTTGCGCCTATAAAGCGCAAGTTGCCCGTGATAAGGCCTACGACCGCCTCTCCCTCTGCAAATGGGGCGACAAGAAAGAGCGTATTTTCTACTGCGGCGAATCCCAAGGCAACGGTGATAAGATAGATAAGCGGGTCAATCGGCTCGTCAAGACACTTAGTTCCGTCAATACATACCGCACGAAAGGCCGCCACATACGCGGCGAGGTATTTTATCACCTCTTCAATGATAGCCCACGAGGTAATAAGAGGTACCCCTTCAGGAAGGAAAGAGACGGCGAGGTGCTCAAGGACAAGGACTATAGGGATTGCTAATACGCCCGCAAAAAATGCCGCAACGATGAGCCGTTTTGGTTCGGGGTGAGCATCTTCTTTAAGCCAAAACCAAAGCCATAAGAGCGCAGGGAGAACCCCAGTAAGAAGAGCAAAAATAATAGGTTGTAAAAGTGTTACTTCGGCCATGGTGCAAGAAGAAGAAGATTTTTTGAGTCGTTATGGAGAATGCCCCAGAGCTTTTCTGTGATGAACGGCATAAAAGGGTGGAGAAGCTTGAGGGTTGTTTCAAGTATATGGGAGAGGAGCGCTCTGCGCGATGACCTTATCTTTTCATCACCTTTTTCAAAAATTTCTTTACTCTCCTCAATAATTTTGTCGGCAACCTCATGCCAGAGGTAATGGTAGAGTGTTTCAGCTGCCAGATGGAAGCGGTCTTTTTCAATGTGCTCCGTTACTGCGGCAGTAATCTCTTTAAGTTCCTCGCGAAGTGCTTCATCTTGTTTGGTAAGGGGTGCAACGGTATTAGTATTTTCTTTATTCTCTAAAATAAAGCGTGCCACATTCCATAGTTTATTTGCAAAATGTTTGTATGCCCGTACTTTATCTTCCGATAAAGCAAGATCCGTACCGGGAGTGTTTCCTACTACAAGCGCCATTCGCAGTGCGTCGGTCCCAAATTGCCGAGTAATGTCAATGGGGTTCTTAACATTTCCCTTGCTCTTGCTCATCTTCCGCCCTCTCTCATCACGAACCATTCCGTGCAAGTATACTTTTTTGAAAGGGACATTATCTGTGCGATAGAGCCCGAGCATAAGCATGCGGGCAACCCAAAAAAAGATAATATCAGAACCTGTTTCCATCACAGAGGTGGGATAATAGGTTTTAAAATCTTCACCTAGGGGGTAGCCAAGTGCGGCATAGGGCCACTGGCCGGAGGAGAACCATGTGTCAAAGGTGTCCGGGTCTTGTATGACATTGCCTCCGCAGGGACATGAGCGGACGGTGTCATCTATATCAACCGTACCTTTTCCGCACTCTGTGCAGAGTTTTGCTGGGATAGGAATACCCCACACAATCTGGCGAGAAATGTTCCAGTCTTCTATATTTTTGAGCCAGTGGTTAAAAATCTTTTCATAGTACTCTGTTACAAAAGTAGTTTCTCCTTTTTCTACCGCCTTCAATGCTTTTTCTGCAAGTGGTTTTACGGAGATAAACCACTGCTCCTTGAGTTGTGGCTCTATTTCTCTTTCACACTTGTAGCAGACAGGAACAGAATGTTGATATCGCTCATCTATTTTTACGAGAAGGCCTTTTTCTTTCAGTTTCTGAACAATCTTAGGGCGTGCTTCTTTAAGAGGAGCTCCTGTAAATTCACCGGCAATCGGCAAGAGTTTTCCTCGCTCATCAATAATCTGTTCATAATCAAGTTTGTGGCGTTGCGCAATATCAAAATCAATCGCCGAATGCCATGGCGTGATGGTCATTACACCAGAGCCCATCTTGGGGTCGCCTGCCTCATCTTTGATGATTGTTGCGGTTATCGGCCCATTGATCCACTCAAGCTCTATTTTTTCTCCATGCTTGTAGTGTGAAAACCTCTCATCATCAGGATGCATCACGACATACTTGTCACCAAACTTTGTTTCTGGCCGCGCTGTCCCTATAGTAAACGGTCCGTATTTGAAATAGTAGAATGGTTCGGTACGGTCTTCATGGGTAAGTTCAAGGTTTGAAAAAGCGGTCTGGTGCTTAGGGCACCAGTTCACACTGCGCAACCCTCTATAGAGAAGCTTATCCTCATCCAATTTTTTGAACGTATCATAAACAATTTTTATACTATGCTCATCAAGGGTAAATTTTAGACGAGACCAGTCACAGGAGGCGCCCATTTGGCGAACCTGATTTTCCATCTCGCGTTTGTTCTCCATAGTAAAAGCCATAATTTCGCGGTAAAGCTCCTCGCGTGACATTTGGAAGCGTGAACGACCTTCTTTCTCAAGTTTTTTCTCATACACAACCTGTGTTTCAAAACCTGCGTGGTCGGCACCGGGAAGCCAGAGCGTCTTAAACCCGCGCATACGCTTATAGCGAATGAGTACATCTTCAATGGTAAGCATCATTGCATGCCCTGCATGGAGAGAGCCATTGGCGTTGGGGGGAGGCATGATGATGCAGTATGGTTTGGTATGAGTATCGGGAAGATTGTCGGGGTTAAAAAAACCGGACTCTTCCCAGAGCTTGTAGAGCGTGCTTTCGGATTCTTCCGGATTGTAAGGTTTACGAAGCTCCTCGGGTATCATATCTCTCTATAATAGCACATAGGTAGAGCCTTTTTAGGCCTTTTCCCCAAGTCGAGCAGTGCCATGTGCGCGAATTTTATGGAATGATTCAGGAGTGAAGAGCAAGGCTTTCCCAAGAGTTTTATAAATTACGGCGGTCGTTGCAATCATAAGCGCGTTGTCGGTGGTAAGAGGAAGTGCGGGAAGAAAGAGTGATACACCCTTTTCGTGAGCAATTTCTCTTGTGAGCATCTCGCGGATTCGTTTGTTGGCACTTACGCCACCGCCGATAATAAGTGTCTTTGCGCTATATGCGTGAAGTGCCCCGAGTGTCTTTTTTACGAGTACCTCACTTGCCGCTTCTTGAAAAGCATAAGCAACTTCGTTTATAAGTGGAGGAGTTACTGTATCAAAAGTGCGTACTTTATTTTTTACAGCAGTTTTGAGTCCGGAAAATGAAAAGTGATAGTTTCCTGAATCAATCATGGGCCGTGGAAAGGTAATGTTGTGAGAGTGTTTGCTGTCATATAATTCTGCATGTTTTGAAATCTCCGGTCCGCCTGGATAGGGGAGACCGAGTATCCGAGCGACCTTGTCAAATGCCTCACCTGCGGCATCATCTTGTGTTTCTCCCACAACTTCATAAGAGAGGTGCTCCTTCATTATGACAAGCTCGGTGTGCCCGCCGGATATTAAAAGTGCAAGAGCTGGAAACTCCACGATACCTAATGTATAGCACTCATATTTCGTTTGCGTTTTCTTTGTAGGTTGTGTCTTAGGATTTGATGCTTCTCTCGTGCGCAAAAGAGAACCGTAGATGTGCCCTTCCATATGGTTGAGGGGCATAAGAGGCTTTTTCCAGAGAAACGCAAGCGCTTTCGCAAAGTTGATACCGACCCACAATGCCGGTTCAAGGCCAGGTTCGCTTGTCACCGCGATATAATCTAGAGGAGGTATGGCATTTTTTTGTGCATATTCTCTCAGTGCTCTGCAGAGTTCCGGTTCTCTTTCAAGAAGTTTTTGCAGTTCCACTTCTTTTTCCGGTGTGAAGGAACCTTTTTTCTTCATCTTTGCTTGAGAGAGCGCTTCATCTAAAACACCAACGAGGTTCTTAGAATGTTCTCTTTTTGCAAGAGAGGGATAGACACCTCCATAGGGCTTGTGGAGCTCCACTTGCGAAAGGACGACGTTGGCGCGAGCTTTAAGAGAAAGATTTTCTATATCCCCTTGTGCTTCAACAATCGCTATTGCAGTTTCATCACATGATGTTTCTATGGCTAAGATTTTCATATAGCTAGCATACGGGAAAAACAAAACGGCTACAAGCATATATTCTATGTTTGTAGCCGTTTCCCTTGTTTTTGTTAATAGATTTTACGCGGGGTGGACCGTCTAAAACCAGATTGCAACAAGAGACCTACCTCTTTGTCTGAGAGAAAGAACATTTTCCCACCGCCATTTTTCATGACGAGAAAAAGGTTACCTGTATTTTTGTAGTTTGCACACACATACGTGGGCGTTGCTTCGTGCCGGAGATCGCCTTCTTTGCACAGCACCTCCCATGTTTCTCCCTCATTTATGGGCAATCCTTGAGACGCCCAGTTATCATTTTCAGGAAGAGGGGTTCTTTCAAACACCTCGGAAAACGTGAAGCAAAGATTTTCATTTTCTTCCTCGCCATCCACCTTTGCAAAATGACAAAGGCGGAAGCCATATCGTCCTCCAAAGAGAATAACCCAACTTCCTCTCGCCTCGTTTAGCACACTTTTATTTATGAGCATACCCATCAGAATCTCCTCATTTTTCTTAGGGTTGATTTTGGTTTTTAGAACTTTATCGTTCCATTTATTACTATACCGAGCCTAGTTTTTAAGGTCAAGGACAGAGTGTGTTTTCTTGTGAGCAAGAAAAAAAGCGGCGAGAATCGTGCCAACAAAGTTAAAGACAAGGTCAAGCGCAGTGTTTTCATAACCACCGACATTCGTGGAGGGGAGAAGTACCGTCATAAAAAATTCAATAATTTCATTTAACGCACCAAGCCCAAGCCCTGCCATAGCAACGACGATACCCACACCAAGAAAGCTTGAAGGTTTTTTTAAATGCGGATATAAGACCGAATACATAACAAGTGTTGCAACAAAGAAGCCGAAGGCGTGGATAATTTGATCATATTTTAAAATGAGGTATGGTTCTGCTACAAAGGGAATAAGAATAAGTGTATAGATAACATTACCATCTGCCATCTCTACGCCGCCAAGCATATGGAAGAAACTCCACACAAAAAGTCCCCAAAGCACAAAGTTTGGGTAGCGTACGAATTTATTTGAAAAGAGAACGGCAAAAAGAAGGAGAAGAACAATGGCAACATAGCCAATGAACTCAAAGTTTTGCTGTGCAATAAAGATTGTCGTAAAAACAAGAAGCGAAGCAACAAAACTCCATAGTATTTTTTTTTGACTCGGATGGATGTACATACTTGTATACGTATAGAGTATGGTATATACAAAATAGTTTTTAGCAAGAGGGATGGGACTTAATTTTCTCATGGAAAATTCCGGGGAAGTCTCCTCCCAGACTTCCCT
>JBBDJW010000003.1:0-5686 GCA_040879685.1 Minisyncoccota bacterium
CCTCCGGCGACGTCGGCATCGGGTCAACGGTACCAGCTTCAAGACTTCAAGTAACCGGTGGCGGACTCTGTGTCGGCTCTGATGCGAACTGTAATACTGACAATGATACCGAAGGAGTTGTTTACTCCGGCTCTACCTCTATGACTGTCTATGATGTCGCGGAGAATTATCCGACGACTGACACGACGCTTGTTGCCGGTGAGATTGTCGCGCTTGACGAAAACAGTGGTGTTTTCGTCAAGCGCGCATCAAGCACTTCCGAAACGCTTCTCGGCGTCGTTTCAGGAGAGCCGGCAGTATTGCTCGGTGGCTTTAATGGAGCACAATTCGCGGATGAGGAGCAGGTTGCCGTTGGTCTTTCAGGGCGAATTCCTGTTAAGGTTTCAATGGAAAACGGCCCTATCCTTATCGGCGACAAACTCACGCTTTCATTGGTGCCCGGTGTTGCACGTAAGGCGGATGACTTTGAGCAGTCAATCGGTGTCGCGCTTGAGAGTTATGTTGCGACGACGAGTGAAGCAACTATTCAGTTCTTTATCAAGCTTGATAGACGCTCTGATTTTAATACTAAGTCTTTCTATATTGACCCTGCGACGGGCAACCTTGGCGTAGGGACGACATCGCCGGAGTACCGCGTGCACGTGGACGGTGACGTTGGCGCGACGGCATTTGTAAACACCTCTTCGCGCTCTGCGAAGAAGGATATTGTGGTTATCGGCGCCGAGGCGGAGGGCGAGCTTTTGGAGAAATTGCGCTCGGTTGAGGTGGCTGAGTATCATTATAATTTTGAGGATGACTCGGCGCCTCGGCGCCTTGGGTTAATTGCTGAGGACGCGCCGGTTGATGTGCTCTCGGTTAACGGCAAAGGGGTTGATATTTATAAGCTCGCGACGTTTACCCTTGCCGGCGTCAAGACGCTTGACGTGAAAGTCTCAGGCCTTGAGATGCGGATTGCTGATTTGGAGGCACTCGTCGCGAGCTCTACGCTCGCGACGAGCGATGGCACGAGCGTGTCAGTTTCCGAGGTGATGGACTACCTCCGCTCGCTTGGTGTTGATATCACCGACAAGCTCGCGCGCTTTGCCAACATCTTCACACAAACGCTCACCGTCGGCTCGCCGGAGGCGCCTGCCGGCATCACCCTCTATGAGCAGGATTCGGGTGATGCCTACTGCTTGAAGGTCGTCGCGGGCGATTCGGTCACCCTTGCCGGCGCCTGCCCCGACCAGCCCGATGTTCAAAATCCGATTTTGAACACGGGGAGCACGACCCCAAGTGGCGCGCCCGTCATTGACATAAACGGCAATAACCCCGCATATCTTGATATCGGCGCAGATTATAGCGATTTAGGCGCGACGATAACGGATGATAAGGACGATAACCTCGGCTACACGACATTCGTAAACGGCGTAGAAGTTTTGCCGGGCGAAGTGCCGTATATTGATACAAGCACGACGAGCGAACACAGCATTATTTACTCAGTCATAGACACCGATGGCAACTCCGCAAGCGCCGAGCGCCTCGTGTACGTCGGCGCAACAACCACCACTGACACCACAAGCACAACAACCCAAGACACCATCGCGCCCATAATCACGCTCACAGGAAGCTCCACAGTAAGCATCCTCGTAGGCGATGCCTACGAGGATGCGGGCGCGACGGCGGAAGACCCTTCGAATTCCTCAGGGCAAGTTGAAGATCTAACAGATCAGATAGTAACTGAAAATACCGTGGACACGAGCATCGCGGGGGAGTACAGCGTGCGCTATAACGTCACCGACTCAGCCGGCAACAGCGCAGACGAAGCCATCCGCGCCGTGATTGTAGATGAAGATACGAGCACCACAACTGATACTACAACCTCAACAACTACCGATAGCACAAGCACGACGACAGACAGCACCAGCTAGATAGACATTCCGTTGATGCACTTTTAAAGTGCATCAACGGGGCAGGCCGACGACGGCACAACCGATGACACCACAAGCACGACGACAGACAGCAGTTAGAAGTAGGGAAGAGTTTAGAATTATGAATTACGGAAAAATACAGACGTTTAAAGATTTGAATGCGTGGCAACTTGATGTTCAATGATGTTCAATGTTCAAAATCGGATTTTGAACAATTGAACAAAGAACAAAATAGATAAAGTTCTGAGAGTATTAATCGAGTATCAATCAAAAAATTATGCACAGACCATATTTAGCAGAAGGAGAATATTATCACCTCATGAACAGAGGAAACCAAAAACAGCTTATCTTTAAGGATGATAAGGATAGGCTCCGTTTCCTATTCCTTATCCTCTACTTCCAATCACCTCAAACTTTCCCCAGTCTAAACAGACATATTGTTCAAAATCCGATTTTGAACATAAATAATATAGGTCAGAAGTGTTTTAATGTATCTGATAAGGATGTAGCAGACATTATAAAAAATCGTTACGTTGAGCTTATTGCTTTTGAATTAATGCCCAATCATTTTCATCTTCTTATTCGTGAGAAGATAGAAGGGGGAATATCTCAATATATGCACCGCGTTCTTATTTCATATACGAAATATTTTAATAAAAAATACGATCAATCGGGGCATCTTTTTCAAGGGCCGTATAAAGCACGGCATCAAAAGGATGAAAATCATCTTTTCTATACTTCAGCGTATATTCATAGCAATGCGCGTGAATTGAAGGATTGGAAAAGACGTGAGCATCTCTATCCATGGTCAAGCTATCCTGATTATATAGGAGAGAATAGGTGGGGAGAGCTTCTGGCGAATGATATTATTAGAGGGCAGTTTGAAAATGGCAATGAGTACAAGGAATATGTTGAATGGACTGATATAAAAGGAGAAGTAGAAGAAATATAATTTTGTTCAACACCGGGTGTTGAACATTGAACAAAATTGTGATTTTAGGGATTTACTAGATAGAGTATGAATACAAAAATATACACCAGTATCGCAATTATTTTACTCGCACTTGCCGGTATTGGCTGGTTTATGTATTCAAGCGGAGGTGGTGTAAGTGTGCTTGGAGAGTATGTGACCGGAGGGAATGAGGTGGAGCAGGAGAGCGCCGGTGAGACGCAGACATATACGAATCAGAGTCCAGAGTTTTCGTTTGAGTATCCAGCTGGGTTTACCGTGACATCGTTTGCCGAAGGAACGGGTGAGGTTGTCTTGGTGCAGAGCAGGGATAATCAGGCAGTTGGAATGCAGGTATACTTTACCTCATTTGATGAAGAGGGTCCGTTGACGGTGGAGCGGATTAAGGAGGATCTGCCTAATCTAGAAATGAACAACGCACGTGAGGCAGATTTATTTCCCGATACGTTGGCGGTTGTGTTTCGCGATGGGTCGGGAATGGTGAACGTGTGGTTTGTGCGTGGCGGATATATGTATCAGATAACGGCAGCACCAGAGCTCGGAGGACTTTTTCAGACAATGGTGGGGAGTTTACGGTTTTGAATGAAATGAAAAATCAAATCAAAAATTCAAATACAAGTCAAAATGTTCAAAATCCGATTTTGAACAAAAGGGGTGTTTTTAGTGTATTTCTTTTTAGTTTTTTGGTTTTTGGGACATTTCCGTTTTCAGTGGACGCTGGGGTTATTGTGAAGGCGCCTAACAACCTTGGGCTTGTCGGTTATTGGCCGATGAGTGAAGGCACGGGAACGCAGGCAGGGGATCACTCGGGGAATGGGAATGATGGGACGTTGCAAAATACTCCTACTTGGGTTTCTGGTAAGCTGGGTACGGCATTGAATTTTGATGGAAGTGATACGGATAATAACCAGACAGTTACGGTGAGTGTTGGAAGTACGAATCCAGAACTTGCAATACTTGGCGACGTAACTATCTCTGCGTGGATTAAGCCCTCATCTGCTTATTTTGATACGTCACAAGCCGTGCTTCGTGTGGGACAAGGAGCGGACCTTGACTACTCTCTCTTTTACGATCCGACGGATCAGGAGGTATATTTCCATTGGTATGATGGTAGCTTCAAGTTAGTGAGCAGTGACGTTGCAAATTCCGTACCTTTTGGCGATTGGTCACATGTCATCATCGTACGTTCGGGTACAACACTAAGCTTTTATGTGGACGGCGCCTTCCTAAGCTCAGGTACCGTGACTGCTCCTACGGTCAATGCGGGAACGCTTGCAATAGGAAGAACTAATAATGTGTCCGTTCCACAGGACTATAGCGGTAGTGTAGACGAGATGCGCATTTACAACCGCGCGTTGTCGGTAAGTGAGGTGCATGATTTATATAATAGCGGGCTGGTGCAGGTTGGGAAGACACCCACGCTTTCTGACATCTCGGGGCTCGTCGGGCATTGGACGTTTGACGGGAAGCATATGGATAACGGTGTGGAGGACGCGAGTGGAAATGGGAATACGGGCGTTTTGTTTGGACAGAGCGCAACGACCACCGTCGCTGGTAAAATCGGCCAGGCGCTAGAGTTTGATGGGGTGGATGATTATGTAACAGTTAGCAACGCTTCACTACTTAACCCTGTAACAAGTTTGACTGTTTCGGTTTGGGTAAAAATAAGAGTACTTGATGAATATCAAGAGATTGTCTCAAAAGGTTCGTGTAATGGAGGATTTTTTAATGACACATTCTTTCTATGTGTTCACACCGCTGGGAGCTCAGTTATTTTAGGTTCGACATATGATGGAGGTGGTAGTTATGTCACACGGACTGTTGGAATTGATAATGAAGAACTTAATCAATGGATCTATCTTACCGGTGTAATAGATACAGTGAATGATAAGATTTCTCTCTACAAAAACGGTTCGCTTGCGTCTCAGACGGATTATACAAATAATATCCTCACAAATGCTGATCCATTACGGATAGGGGGAAGCGGTGGTGTATACCTTGATGGAGATATAGATGACGTACGCATTTACGACCGCGCGCTTAGTAATGATGAAATTAAGCGAATCTATAATGCAACCCGGCCGGGGGCGGTGAATAAAAGCCGACGTGATTCTCTCACCGACGGCCTTGTCGGCTTCTGGACCTTTGATGGACCGGATATGCTTAATGGGGTGGAGGACGTGAGTGGGAATGGCAACACCGGTGTAATTTCTGGACAGACGAGCACCACCACCACAATCGGCAAAATCGGCCAAGCACTTTCGTTTGATGGAGTGGATGATTATGTTTTGATTCAAGATGGCGTGGGGGGAACCCCGAGCTCCATAGACGTATATGATGAGGACCATACAATTACAGCATGGATTAAGCTTTCAGAAACGCTTGGAGGTGTTGGTAGCTGTTGTAATGATCGCGTCACTGTTTTTTATCGTAATGCATGGCAACCAGGGCTTTGGCTAGATGGTGATCAAATCAGAGGACACACAAGAACTTCAAGTGGAGGGGAATATGTTGATGTATCATGGACGCAAGATCAAGAATGGCACTTGGTTGGACAGCAATGGGACAAGGCGGCTGATGAAATGCGCATTATTCTTGATGGAGAGGTTTTAGATGGTACGGAGACAGATTATAGCGGAAATAGTACTGACGGGGGATTTTATATTGGTGAACAAGGCACCTCAGGTTTTAACTTTCCAGGGGCGATTGACAATTTTCGTATTTATAACCGAAAGCTTACTGAAGCAGAAATCCAACGCCTCTACCAAATGGGCCGATAAGATAACATTCCCCCCGCCTGTGCACC
>JBBDJW010000004.1:0-34931 GCA_040879685.1 Minisyncoccota bacterium
AAATCCTGCGGATTTTGCCCGAAATACATTCGAACTTCGTCCAATACACACCGCATTGGTAAATTACGATATCTACTTGATATTGTAATTTGGTAAGTTGGGATGAGGGATTCGAACAGAAGTCCTGTTGTGGACTTCTGCGGAATTTTCCATAGGAAGAAAATTGAATCCCTCCCTCTCCGCAACTAACAGCTAGCACGAAGAACTATATCGCAACAAATCTTTATGTTTGTGGTAGAGTTGAAATATGAAGAAGGTGATCATTAATGCTGATGACTTTGGATATAGTAGCAGTATAAACAGAGGCATTCTTGAAGCTATAAAAAATGATGTGGTTACAAGCACTTCTGTCATGGTATATGGTAGAGCTGTTGATGAGGTTACTGAGCTTTCAGACATTGAAGATATCTCTGTCGGACTCCATGTCCACATGGAGAAAACTATTCTCAATCCGCAAGAAGAGTTTGAAAAACAGGTTGAGATGTTTATTCGCCTGCTTGGCAAAGCCCCCGATCATATTGATGTCCACAAACCTCGGTCATCTGATATGAGCCAGCTCATACCACTTCTTAAAAAATATTCAAAAGACTATAAAGTTCCAGTTAGAGAGCTGAATCACGCAGAGTCAATAAAAGATTTTTTCGGTATTAACGTAAAAAATGAGAATGGTGTTGATCAAGAACGAGTGAGTGTTGAGAGCTTGTTGCGAATCCTAAGGGAGTTAAAAGAGGGTGTTAGCGAGATTATGACCCATGCTGGGTATTCAGATGATGAGTTGAGAGGCATGAGTTCTTACAATGATACAAGGGAGATTGAGTTACAAACATTAACGGACAAAAGAGTAATTAATTATTTTGGTGAGCATCCAGAAATTCAATTAATAAACTGGAAAGACGTTGTTTTGAAAAAAAGCTAAAATGACCTTATAGAATAAAAATATAAATTACAGCTCAGTGTAACTTTATTTACCGATCCACTGTCACTTTTGTCACTTTTTGAAAAATATAAGGCGCACGAGGAACCTTCGATTTATATTCCGAAAAAGGTTAAAATGACCTTACAGGGCTTGACCGACCACGGTTCTCCTCCAGAGGCGGACAAGTAGCCCGAGGTAGCCCGCAAAACAAGGAACGCAGTGACTATGTTTTGCGAGAGTCCTGAGCGAAGTCGAAGGGCTCCGCATCTTAGAGCTAGCACGAGGAAGCTTGTTGGCAGTTGCTATATAAGTTTTGCTGTTTGCGATAGAATAAAAATATGAATAAAGGTTTTATACAGATTCCAATTTTGATAGCAATACTTGTCGGTGTTGCCGTGCTCGGTGGCACTGGTTATGTTGCATATGAAGTTGGTCAAAAGTCTTCAGATGATATTCCCGAATCTACAACAGCAACGACTACTGCGGGGGGTGAAGCTACAACCACTTCCGATTCTACTGATGTTGAAAAAGAACAACCAAAAAATATACAGACTAAAACTGAAACGAGTGTTCCAGCACCAACAAAAGTTGATATCTCTGTAGATACAGAAATAACAGTTTATTACGGCACTCTGGACGAGGCCCTTATGCATGAAGTACTCAAAAGAACCGCCGACGGTACGTTTGCTGGTAGTAGATACGTTGAGGAAATCAATGATGAAGATATTGAGTCTTTTGTTTTAGAAAACGGAATCAGAGGCAACAAGGTCCCCATTACACAAGTTTTTATAGAGCACCATAATATAGAAACCGTTTGTGATGATGAGGGACAAAATTGTTACCCAGACCAAACCAACGCATTTTCAACGAAAGAATATGTAGACGAGGCCCTTTATCTTATCCCTGCGACTCAAGACAAACTAACTGAGTTTAAAAATAGTGAACTAGGTTTTTCATTTGTGTTTCCAAAAGACTGGAATACAGGGGATGTTTATAGAGGCCCCGAAAATAACCATATAGCCCTTTCAGTTAGGCTGCATTCCCCTGATTATTTTTTTGACGAAAATATACGTAATGGAATGGGTCTTGGTGGGGTTGTTCAAGGAAACGAAATTGGGTTCTTGGTGTTTCGTATAAAAGAAATGCAGGCTATGTATAACTCAGTCCAGAGTATCCTAACTGGCACATACCAATCAAAATCAGGCTATTTAAACCCAAAGCTTATATACTCCAATGCTCAAACGTATAAAGTTAGGGGGGTTCAATATTTATTACAACCTTATGAAGGAACTCCTCGTGGCCTTGTTTCACAATTTGATGAGAATGGACTTGAATACAATTTTTCAATGGACTTATATAAACGTCTCTCAGAAGAAGACTTGCTTATGTATAAAATAATAGTAAGCTCCTTTACTCTGTTGCATTAATCTTAACTTTTTCATAAATCTCTTTTACCCCACCTTACGTCTAAATCCCGTAAATGCCTGGCTTTTACGGATGACTATAATAGCAGATAATACTGAAGTTTTCTTTTTGAATAACTTGAATAACCGAAAATAGTTAAAATAACCTTACGGGGCTTGACCAACCACGGTTCTCCTCCAGAGGCGGACAGGCAGCTCGAGGTGGCCACATCTTAGAGTGAGCACGAGGAAGATTGTTGGTGGTTTGCTATGTAAACTTTGCTGTTTGCGATAGAATGAAATTATGAAAAACAAGGTAAAAAAAGATATAACAGAGGCATTAAAACGCCTGGGGCTGGCGCGCGAAGTTTCTTTAGCAGAGATTGAAAAAGAAATTTCTCGGGCGGAAACCTCTTTTCAATCTTTTCTGGTTTTAGGTATTCTTAGCCGAATTATGCATTTTCAAGACGATAAATCGGCCGAACTTTTCATTCCGGCAGTCACTCAATGGAAAAACTATCTGCCGTGCGAGGATTTGGGCGGGTCAACTCCCGAGGAAGAAATGAAAAAATATCCACCGGGTCCCCGTGAAAGTTTTTTTATCTCTGAAATGATGAATGAATACCAACAACGTCTTGAAGATTTGGAGGAAAAAGCGGAATCGCCCAATGCCGCGCTTGAATTTGATGTGCAATCTGATTTTTCAAAATTTCAAGAACAATATTTAAGTCGCGTGCCTTTGGAACAAATATCTGATTTGGCAAACAGCCACCTTATGAATATAAAAGAAATTATAATGGAAGAAAGAAGGAAGGACGGTAAACCCGAGGATAAAATCGCTAAAATCGGCGTAAAAATATTTGCTGAAAATACGGCCGAAGGGACCGGCGCAAAAATAGCGGCCATTGAAGATAAGTATATAAACACGCTTGAAGAGTTAATGAATATGCAGCAAAATCCTGGCGCGCGGAGCAAGTCTCGCGTCCGCCAAATCCGTAAGCAGTTTGAACAAGAAGAACCTTACCATCGCTGCGGGCCGGCTCCGCATCAATTTTATTCTAATTATGCCGCCGTTGTTTTTCTTGACGATGGAGAGTCCGTAGAGTTTGCCATATCTCTTCTTGACCGCGCTCTTTCATACAAACCCGACTATGACTATGCACTGGAAATGAAAAAGGGACTGAAGGACATGGCGTAAATTGGTTTAGACCCTGGTTGAAGTAAGGACTTTTTGGAATAATCACGATAAATAGCCCCGAGAATTAAGGTTCTTAGTACTAGCACGAGGAATCTTCAATTTATATTCTGAGTAAGGCTAAAATAACCTTACGGGGATTAACCGACCACGGTTCTCCTCCAGAGGCGGACAGGTAGGTCGGAGAGACTCGAGTGGTCAGCCCTCTTACACGGAACAGACAGGAAAAGAGGACGTGCAAGAAAAGAGAACAGGAACACTTTATAAGAAGCAGGGAAATGATATACTTATATATAGATTGTACAGATATTCTCTATTTATTAGTAGTATAATTTAAGATAGTTCACTTTATGAAGTTACAAATTATTACCAGCACTGCAAGCGGTGTTATTGGCATCGGTATGCTTTTTGCGCTTGCTTTTACGGTGCCAACGCACGTTCACGCACAAAGCTCGGGGTTGACTGATGACCAGATCAATTCAATTCTCAACCTCCTCACAAGCTTTGATGCCGGTCCTGATATCGTTGATAAAGTTGGGAATGTCCTGCGTGGTGAAGTAAACGAAGAGGGAAATAAGGACGAAACGGAAGATGAACAAAAAGACGAAGAGGAAGAAGAATTTAATAATCGTAGCGGCAGAAGCAATTCCGGTCCGGGTGCTGGGTTTCTCCCCGAACAAGCAAGTGATCGCGCGAAAGAGGTGATGCAATGCCTCCAAGTTGGCCGAACGCTTGGTGTCGGTAGTGTTGGTCAGGATGTGCAGAACATACAGAAATTCTTGAAGCAGAAGGGACACTTTGATTATACGGAAACAACAGGATACTTCGGTCCTATTACCCAAAAAGCAGTACAAGATTTCCAAGAGACGCAAGGGATTATTGATCGCGGTTCACCAGAAACTACTGGCTTTGGTCTTGTGGGTCCCCGTACGCGTGGAGCACTCCAACAAGCTACCTGCTTAAGTGGAAACGAGGTTGGCCCGGGGAATGATGAAGAGGAAGAGAGCGAGGACGAACAAGAAGAGGAAGAGGAAGATGATGATGACGACGACACTGCAACATCCACTGACGGATCGTAATACCATTTCACGAAACGATTAAAACAGACCGATGGAACTCCATCGGTCTGTTTTTGTATGGGCGGAGGGATTCGCCCCGCACCTACGGATATTCCACTCCGCGTATTCATAGAATGTCTACATACTGCTACTTGCCGGCAGGTAAGATTTAGTTTCCGATGGGGGTTAAGAGCGTTTTTAAGATGTATACCCGTGGTGGTGTGGGGGGCCTAAAAAAATGAAAGGAAATTTATGGTTTTGGGTTCGAGCAAGGGTTAATATTTCACCGCAGATTTGAGCGCAGCGATAATTTTTTATCGGAGAGATCCGAGTGCTTTGTGTGTTATCCTATAGATGTTGTCTGAAAGACACCATCTCAGCATACGTTATGAACAAGTATAACTACAAAAGATTTCAACCCAAACTTTATTATTCGTCTGACGGGTTTTATGGTCCCAAGCCGGGCGAACAAGCGCCTGACTTTACCGCTTACACACTTGAAGGAAAAGAAGTACGATTGTCCGATTTTTTTGGAAAACCGATTGTATTGGAAATGGGCAGTGTCACCTGCCCGGTATTTGTCGGCGTTATGTCCCGCATGAAAAAGCTTATAAAGGAATTTCCACAGGTGCAATTTTTAGTACTCTATGTCCGCGAGGCCCATCCGGGAGAAAAACGAGGTGCGCATCGGTCGAATAAAGAGAAACGCCAACGTGCGCAGGAATACAAAGCAATGTACAAAGATCCGCGGACGGTACTAGTGGATGACGTATCCGGCTTAGCGCATACAACATACGGCTTGTTCCCCAATTCAGTCTACATCATCAAAGACGGAATAATCTTTTGGCGCGCCAAGTGGAACCATCCGACAGAACTGCAAAAAAACTTGCGCCTACTATCCGAAGGAAAACCGGCTGCAAAAGAGTTACCTTCCGAGGTTCCGGGAGCGCTTAGTCCAAGAGTTTTTTTGAATGGCGGTTTTGTGGCGCTGTGGGATTTTGTAAAAGGGTTCCCGAAACTTATTTACCTAAAGTCTTTTAAGCGTCGCTAAGAAAGCAAAATTTGTGCGTATATAAAAAAGAAACCGGGTTACCCAACATGTGGATAACCCGGCGAGTCCGCTTCGCGGACAAAGGTTCAAGGACTCAAAAGCATCAAGCGATCAAGTCTCAAGGTTCAGGACTGCGGAACAGCCTGTCTGCCTAGGGAAGAAAGGACGACACCGACCCATAGTGCCCGTGGGCGCTGACGTACCAGCGCGTGCCGAACTCGACCCTGCCGACGTTGAAGCTGAAGACCGGGGCGCGATCGAAGCGAACGACGGCAGTCGGATCGTCGAACTCCTCACCGGCGCAGTCGATCCAGAGATCATCCAGATGCTGGAGACGCTCGGGGTGTGTCAAGATCATAATCCCGACGGCGAACGCTCCAAGACCGCATTCGTTCACCTGCATGACCTCGCGAGCTCGGCGAACCGAGCGACCGCGATGACACAGACCAAACTGGGCGGCCACCACGAGGATGTCGTGATTCTTCTGCTCGTCGCCGAGCTTCTGGAACATCGCCTCCGTCTTGGCCGACTGGCGCAGACGTTCGCTGGTGATCTGGCCGTCACGGAAGTTGTAGAACTTACCGTTACGGGCCACATGAATAGCCTCGAGCACCTTCTGCACTGCCTCGACGTAGGTCGGAGCGACCGTCTGCCACTTCGGGATGGCGAACCATCCTTCGGCGTGCGTCGGCACTTCTCGTTCGGCGAGCTTCTCGTCGGCGAACCCGATGCCTGGGAAGATCTGGCGCAGGATGTTGGTCTGCTCCGTGATCGACTTGGGCTTCGTGTAGCCGGAGAGGTAGCCATACTTCGAGGTAACCTCCTCGTTCTTGTACTTGTCGGAAACCGACAGGTCCTTGAGCGAGGTGAGGGCCACTTCGCGAATCGCACGGGCGAACTCGTCGCCGTGCTCGATGACGCGCTGAGCGCCGGGGTTGTCGAGGCCGAGATCTTCGAGAACCTTCTCGATGGCATCGGACCCGAACCGGTTGATCTGCTTGATCTGGCCGGTGGTTGCGGACTGCTGAGTAATCGTCGTCATGACGTTATCTCCCTTTCGTTTAACTATCCGAACCGCTCGGATTAGCGACTTGTCTCGATCTTGAGACGAGCGTTCTAGGAGCAAAAACTCCCACAACGCTCGTCTCAAAAAGTCCTGAAATATCAAAGTATAATTACCACATAAGTATAGCAGGTCGTCAAGTAAAAGTCAAGCGTTGCAAGGTGTCGGAGGTAAATGGGGTCAGCCACCATTTTACGATAAAATAACCACATGCCAAGAATAAACAGAGTTGATATAGGTGGTGAGATAGATCATGTTCTTAATCGCGCTAACGCCCGCGTTCAAATTTTTGATAATGATGCCGATTACAAACAATTTGAATATATTCTGGAAGAAGCTGTTGAGAAATATGATATGCGTCTACTAGCATAGCGTATAATGCCTAATTATTGGCATTTAATTTTGTATTCCAAAAAGGATGGCGACTTACAAGCGTTTTATGGGTTGGTTAAGCAATACTCACACAAGACGCTGGCATATAGCAAAAGATACTGTTGGACAAGGACATCTCTCTCAAGGAAGATATAAATCTTTTATCTGTGAACAAGGTCAACAATTGCTTACAGTACTTCGTTATGTCGAACGCAACGCTAAAACAGCAAACTTAGTTAAAAGAGCCGAAGACTGGCGATGGTCAAGTGTATGGAGGAGGGAAAACAGAACATCCAAACAAAAGAAATTGCTAAGCGATTAGCCTATTGGAATACCACAAAACTACATAAAAGAACTTAATCTTCCGCCAACAAACAAAGAGAACAAAAAACTGGAACGCTCAGAAGAAAAAAACATACCATTTGGTCGTGAAACGTGGGTTGATAAGACGGTAAAGAAGTATAATTTAGAACAAGTTTTGCGCGGGGTGGGGAGACCCGAAATGGTGGCTGACCCCATTTATCCTAGCGAGCTCGCCAGCCGTTTTTCGGGTTTTTTTCATAAAGATTTTTGGTATCATAAGGAAATGAAGCAACTTCACATTCTCTCCGAAGAAGAAATAGCAAAGGAGATTAAAACACTCCCGAAGTGGCGCGCAAAGGACGGCACCCTCAAAGCGGAGTATGTTTTCAAGGATTTTAAAACCGCGTTTGCATTTCTCACATGCGTTGCATCCTTCGCCGAGAAAATAAATCATCACCCCGCGTGGAGTAATCTGTACAATACGGTTTCATTTACCCTCTCAACCCACGACGCGGGTAATGAGATTACTAAAGCGGATGTTAAACTTGCCCGCTATATCAGTAAAACGGCGGTGCAATTTTTGAATTGACGATACCTCTCTGCAACTTGATACAAACATTCTGATATTCTTAAGAATATAAGAATGTTTGTACTCGTTTTTACAGCTAGTGTGCAAAGGTATACGCGATGACACTTCGTGCGCCGGCTTCGCGAAGCACTTTTTCTGCTTCGCGAAGCGTTGCGCCGGTTGTGGTGACATCATCTATAAGAATAATATTTCTCCCCTTTACGCATTTTGAGTTCGCAACAGCAAAACATCCCACAATATTCGTGAGCCTTTCTTTTTTGTTTTTAATACTCATCTGCGGAGGTGTCTCTCTTACTTTTGAAAGTACATCATTTCTTAATGTGCAATACGAAGAGCATCGCACGAGCTCGCGGGCAATAAGTTCTGACTGATTATATCCGCGTGCTCGCAAGCGTTTTTTTGAAAGGGGAATGGGGACAAGGAGTGGTTCTGTGAAGTTTGAGAAAAGTGCAAGCTCGTTCATGTCCTCAACCAAATGCTCATAGATACATTCCGCGCACGCGCTTGCTAAGAATCGTGCGCTACGATATTTCAAAAGCCAGATTATCTGGCGTACGCGCTCATCCTTATAGGCAAAACACGAACGGATGGTGCTTGTAAGAGAGGGCTCGGCACTCGCTTCTTGTGAAAGAGTATGTATGCATGAAGAGCACACATCTACATCAAGGGTTCCGCAGAGAACACAGGTTCTCGGGAAAAGGAGGTTACTTATATCGGCAAATAATACGTGCAGGTGATACTTCATAATTAGTATGTATTCTACCTCATGAAGAGTTATAAACACATATTTAATCAACAAAATTGTTTTCATGTTTGATTGTCTTGGCTTCTCATGGAACTCGTCTTTCTTCGCTAATTTCCTCGCTGGGGATAGTGACAAGAAAAGCACTTTAAAAATGCTATACTAAAAGGTATATGGAGCAAAAAGAAAGCTCTGGTATTGCAGAGAAAATTCTCTCTCCTTTTGCACGGTTTTTAGACCGAGGAGGGAAAAGCGTTATTGGGATTGATGTTGGCGCATCATCCATTAAGGTTGTGCAGGTGCGCAAAAAAGCGGGGAAGGCAGTTCTTGAAACTTATGGAGAGATTGCACTTGGACCGTACGCTAATCTTGCTGTTGGGCAGGCGACACGATTAAAACAAGACAAGATTCGCGAAGCGCTTGACGATCTATTGCGTGAGGCAAACGTGACCAGTCGTTCTGGCGGATTTGCTGTGCCGCTTCGCTCAAGCTTCGTGACTGTGATTGAGGTCATGAATGTCTCTGAGAAGGAATTAAAAGAGGTTGTAGAGATTGAGGCGCGTAAATACATTCCTATGCCGATTCGCGAGGTTACCCTTGATTGGAACCCCCTTCCTTTGCTTGATGAGAACGGTGAGGTTTTTGATGAACATGATGGGAGAAAATCTCATGCAAAAACAAGACAAGTGTTAATCGCTGCCATTCACAATGAAGCAATAAGTGCTTTCAGTAGCCTTGCTCAAAGCGCGAAGCTCTCCATTAGCTTTTTGGAGATTGAGGTATTTAGTCTCATTCGTTCCTTGCTTCATAGGGAGCGCGCACCAGTCTTACTCGTTGACATGGGGGCAGGTTCTACGAAGTTGGCGGTGGTAGAAGGAGGTGTTGCTCGCAGGACGCACACTATTGATCGTGGTTCACAAGATATGACAATAGCACTTTCTCGTTCACAGGGGTTGAGCATAGTGAAGGCTGAAGAAAGAAAGAGGGAAATAGGGCTCTCTAAGGACCCAAAATATAAAGATACGGCTGATTCACTGCGTTTTGCGATGCGCGATATTTTTGCACAGGCAAATAAGCTTTTATTACAATACGAAAAACAATATAATAGAACTATAAGCAAAGTAGTATTATCTGGAGGAGGCTCGCTCGTAAAAGGAGTGGTTGAAATGGCAAGTAATAATTTCAGTGCAGAGGTAGTCTATGCTGATCCGTTCTCGCGTGTTGAGACACCTGCCTTTCTTGATCCAACACTCAAAAGCATTGGACCAAACTTCTCAGTATCGCTTGGTGTAGCTTTGCGAAAACTTGAAGAAGAAGGCTAGCGCGAATTTTTTCAATTATTTATGGCTGAATTTAAAACATCATTTATACCAAAACAGAAAACTCCTCTTAAGGATGGGCAGAAGAAGCACCGGCGGGGGGGCTTAGGTTTTTTAGGTTTCTTGGCGCTTATTATTTTTCTTCTTTCCCTTGTCGGTACGGGGGCTTTGTATCTTTATAAAATTGTTCTTGAAGGGAATATTGAGAAAATGTCTGCTTCTATTGCGCGCGTAGAGGAGGCGATTGATCCAGAACTTATTGAACGGCTACGTGATGTTGACGCACGAATTGAAACAGCAAAACTTCTTCTTGCAAACCGTACCATCGCTTCACCCATTTTCCGCCTTTTGGAGGATGATACCTTGCAAAGTATCGGTTACAGCCAAATGGAGTTTTTAATTGATAATGGAGGTGAAACAGAACTTCGTCTGCAAGGGGAGGCAAAAGATTATTCATCCCTTGCCTTGCAGTCTGACATTTTCGGAGAGACAAAAAGTTTAGAAAGCCCTATTTTTGAAAGCCTTCGCTTAGATGAAAGAGGAAATGTTTCTTTTAGTTTTAAAACACCACTTGCGCGCTCTCTCCTTCTTTATGAGAACAATCTTAATGCCATTCCTCGTTTTGTTACTGAGGAGAATTTCTCTCCAACATCCTCGGATGATCTTGAGAAAAGTACTGTGGGAGAGAAGGTGGACTCATCTCCCACCAAAGAGAGCGCAGAAGACGACCTTACTACTATTGATGAGGAGCTTGACGGCTTTTTAGAAGGACTTGGTATTTAACGTATGAACCAGTATATTATTCCAGTTGTCATACTTGCAGCAACCGTCGGAGTGTTCTTGGGCTTTACAGATCCCTTGTATCAAGAAATAAAGCAGATACAAAATCAATCAACACAACTCCGTGATGCATTGGAAAACACAAAGACAATCCAAGAGGTACGAGATCGTCTCCTTGCTCGATTTAATGACATTGAGAAAAGTGACTTGGATCGCCTTGAGCGGATGTTGCCAGGCAAGATTGACAATGTTCGCCTTATTCTTGAGATAGATGAGGTAGCGTCACGCCACGGTATGCTTGTGAAAGATATTGGTGTGCTAAAACAAAATGCGGATGAGGATTCCATTGGTCCTGATGTGAAGCCCTATGGAAGTTTGGATCTCGCGTTTACTATTACCGGGTCGTATGATTCATTCCGCGCTTTTTTGAGTGAACTTGAACAGAGTCTTCGTGTTATTGATATTCGTGCAATTTTATTCATTGCAAATACATCAGAGACGATCCATGAGTATAGTATTACCGTACGAGCCTATTGGCTTAGGTAAGTTTTTTTTGAAATATGAATAAAAAGAACATAAAAAATATAACCCTTGTCGTCCTGCTCCTTGCCGGCCTCTTTGTGGCGTACTCGTTTTTTACAGGTGATTCATCAGACGGCGAACTTCTTTCTTCTTCCTCTGCCAGCGAGCTTACTGTAGTTGATAATCTTTTTGTCCTTCTTAATTCTCTCTCACAACTCCGTATTGACACGAGTATTTTTGAGAAAGAATCATACCGTTCTCTTAAAGATTACACGGTTATCTTGGGCACAGAACCACAGGGGAGAACGAATCCATTTCGCCCAATCCAATAGTAGTTAGTGGTGAGTAGTTTGTAGTTAGTAGTAAACAACCACCTACCATCTAGAGACCATAAACTACCGACTACTAACTATAAAATATGGCATTTGTTGATTATCTTATACAAAAAGGAATCGTTGATTCACAAACAGGAGAAGATCTCTTGAATGATGTTGCTGAAGCCGGAAGCGATGCGGTTGATATCTTAGTATCTCGTGGTCAGGATAAAGAAAAACTCATGCAACTTAAGTCGGAGTACTTTAATATTCCGTGGAAGAAGATTGACGCAGAGGATATCCCTCTCAATACACTTAAGTTTATCCCCGAAGATTCCGCGCGACACTATAAAATTGCCCCTATCGCACATAGAGACGATGCCCTTGAGGTTGGAATGGTGAATCCAGACAATCTAGAGGCGCGCGATGCACTGCAGTTTATTTCCTCAAAGCTCAACATCCCTTTTAAGGTGTTTCTCATCTCATATGCCGATTACGCTTCGTTACTTGAGAATTATAAAGGTCTTTCCCACGAAGTAACTGAAGTGCTTTCCGAGCTTGAAACTGAACTTGATGACAGAGAAGAGCAAGAAGGAGAAGCGGAGGGAGACTTTTCATTTAAATATGAGAAAGGTAATGCTGATATAATTACCAACAAAGAAAAGAAAAAAGCCAAGAGAGGACAATCGCATGAGGAAGAAAAAGGAGAAGCGGGAGAGGAAGGCGATGTATCACAAAAAGGAAAGCCACTTTCTCCCGATACAAAAATTAATATTGTCGAAGACACACCGGTAACAAAAATTGTTGCCACACTGCTTCGTCATGCAGCACAAACCGGCTCCTCTGATATCCATATAGAACCAACAGGAGAAAAAATACGAGTACGGTTTCGTATTGATGGCGTTTTGCGTACCAATGTTTTTCTTCCTCATGCGGTACAAAATGCTGTCGTCGCGCGCATTAAGGTCCTTTCTAACCTGAAGCTGGATGAAAAAAGAAAACCTCAAGACGGCAGTTTTTCTGCAAAAATTGAAAATAGAAAAATTGATTTTCGTGTCTCAACCTTTCCGACTCAGCATGGAGAAAAGGTGGTCTTGCGAATTCTGGATCCGGAAAAAGGAGTTTCAAAATTAGAGGAGACTGGCCTGGAAGGAGATAATCTAGAGTGGGTAAAGGAAGCGCTTAGCAGGCCCTATGGACTCGTTCTCCTTACAGGACCGACTGGCTCTGGTAAAAGCACGACTCTTTACGGAATGTTAAACCTTGTTGATAAAGAAGAGAAGAATGCCGTCTCCCTTGAAGATCCGATTGAGTATAATATTTCCGGAATGAGTCAATCGCAGGTGCGACCAGAGATTGGCTACACATTTGCAAATGGATTGCGTTCCATTCTTCGTCAAGACCCTGACATTATCATGGTTGGTGAAATTCGAGACAAAGAAACCGCACAACTTGCCATTCAGGCTGCACTTACCGGACATTTAGTCTTTTCAACGCTTCACACTAACAACGCCGCGGGAGTTGTACCACGACTTGTCGATATGGGTGTTGACCCGTATTTGATCGCTCCAACACTTTTAATTGCTGTGGGACAGCGCTTAGTCCCTACCATTTGTGAACCCTCAAAAAAAGCGGTTCCTATTGAGGGAAGTATAAAGGAGATGATTACTAAACAATTTGAAGATGCTTCGGAAGCACTCAAGAAAAAAATCCCTAATGCAAAAGAGGTATACGAAGCCGTTCCTTCCGATGAATGTCCAGGAGGAACGCATGGTCGCACCGGTGTATTTGAGGTGATGCGTATCAATAAGGCAATGGAGAAAGTTATTCTAGAAAACCCAACAGAAGGGGCGCTTTTGCGACAGGCACGAGAGAATGGAATGACAACAATGAAAGAGGATGCCCTCTTTAAATCAATGCAAGGACGTGTGCCGTTCATTGAGGTTAATAAACTTGAGCAATAGATATGGATTACAAAAAGTCCTTAGATGATTTAATAGAAATCGTTATAAAAGAAGGAGGGAGCGATCTTCATCTTTCTGAAAATCGCACGCCGTCCATTCGTGTTTCAGGGGAACTTACTCCGTTGGTGAAGCATCAAACGCTCACTCGTGATGATCTCTCTGGTTTTTTGGGGATTCTTTTAAATGAACAAAAGTTGAAAGAATTTCAAAAAAACAAAGAAGTTGATTTCTCATATATGATACAGGGAGGTACGCGCTTCCGTGGAAGCTCTTACCTTCAACAAGGAGCCGTCTCTCTCGTACTGCGCCTTATTCCTTCTGAGATAAAAACACTTGAAGAGTTAAATCTTCCGGATGTGTTGTATGAATTCACAAGAAGAAAGCAAGGTTTTTTTCTAGTGGTTGGCCCGGTAGGGCATGGCAAATCAACGACACTTGCTTCAATAATAAGCTCTATTAATAAAGAACGAACTGAACATATTATCACTATTGAAGACCCTATTGAGTTTCTTCATAAACAAGAACGCTCGCTTGTTGATCAGCGCGAGGTCGGGGTTGATACGGACTCCTTTCAGAGTGGCTTGAAGGCGATGTTTCGGCAGGACGTTGATGTTTTAATGATTGGCGAGATGCGTGACCCAGAGACAATCGCCGCCGCGGTAACGGCGGCAGAGACAGGGCACCTTGTATTTTCAACACTCCATACCAATAATGCGGCACAAACAATAGATCGTATTGTTGATTCATTTCCCTCTGGACAACAAGACCAAATTCGTGCCCAGCTCTCCCAAGCGCTCTCAGGTATTTTTTCACAACGGCTCGTGAAGCGCACTTCAGGAGGGCTTATCCCGGCCTATGAGCTTATGAGAAATAATGCGGCGACAGCAAACCTTATTCGTGATGGAAGAAATCACGAAATTAATTTGATAATTGAGACTGGCGCAGATGATGGTATGATTGATATGAATAGAACACTTGTTGATCTCTTGCGCAGAGGAGAAATCAGCGAAGAATCTGCTCGTGCATATTCACCTAACCCACGAGCATTAATGAGGCTTGTTGAATAACATTACCACCATGCTTTTTAATTACAAAGTTGTCACTAAAGAAGGAGATCGGCAAGAAGGCACGATTGACACTATAAACAAGGATACTGCAATTTCATCTCTTCAAGGGAGAGGGTTTACAGTTCTTTCTGTTTCTTCCTCTGACGATGAGAAGGGAAGTATTTTCAATATGGATATAGAAATCTTCTCTGGTGTTCCTCGTCGTGACATTGTAATTATGTCGCGCCAGATAGCAACGCTCTCGGGGGCACAGGTCTCGGCGCTTCGTATCTTTAGGATGCTTGCTGCACAGGCGGAGAACAAAAGACTCCGTCGGGCGCTTACAGAGATTTCAGATGACGTTCAGGGAGGCTCGTCTATTTCTGCAGCCCTTGATAAGCATCCAAAGATTTTTTCCGAGTTTTATGTCAACATGGTTCGTTCTGGTGAAGAAACAGGAAAGTTGAGTGAAGTTTTTGAAGCGCTTGCTGATTATCTTGACCGTTCCTACGAACTTACTAATAAAATACGAAATGCTCTAATCTACCCAGCATTTGTTATTGCAACTTTTATTGTGGTGATGGCTCTCATGCTTACGCTGGTCTTTCCAAATCTTACCCAAATTCTTATTGAATCAGGGCAAGAAATACCTATCTACACCGCAATCATTATTGGCCTGTCAGACTTTCTTATTGACTACGGTATTTTCCTTGTCATTCTCATCGCAGTTGGTATTGGGTGGGCGGTGTATTATGGAAGGACTCCCTCAGGACGAAAGCTTTTCTCTAGGGTTGCAATGGAGGTTCCTATCCTTGGAGGGTTGTTGCAAAAGCTCTATCTCTCACGAATTGCCGATAATATGAATACGCTTCTCTCAAGCGGGATTAATCTTGTCCGTGTCCTTGAGATAACAGGCACTATTGTCGGGAGCGCAGTATATGAGGATATTCTGAACGAGTCAATGGAGCAGGTGAAGGGCGGTGCGACACTCTCTGATGTCTTATCGGAATATGATGAAATTCCTGTGGTGATGGTGCAAATTATGAAGGTGGGGGAGGAATCGGGAGAGCTGGGGAGTATTTTAAAAACACTCGCGACTTTCTATAAGCGAGAGGTTGATAATGCCGTGGATACCTTAATTGGTCTTATTGAGCCTATGCTTATCGTGGCACTCGGTCTTGGTGTAGGAATTGTTTTGACTTCTGTTCTTGTCCCAATATATAATGTTTCAACGGGTATCTAGGAAAAAAATGTTATCCACATGCGCCTTTTCCTTTAAAAAACCCCATGCTATACTTTTATTGTGTCTAGGTGGGTACTCTCTTAAAAGAGAAATGAGTTGATAAACTCTCGCCAGGCCTTTCTCAAAATTTTTTATATGAAAATACAAACACAAAAAGGTTTTACTTTAATTGAACTCTTGGTCGTTATCGCGATTATCGGCATCCTTTCATCTGTTGTTCTTGCGTCTTTAAATACTGCCCGCGAAAAGGCCCGCGACGCGCGAAGAATTGCCGATATTAAACAAATTCAAGTTGCTCTAGAATTTTATTTTGACGAAAATAATACTTACCCATTAGCCATTATCGACCTCTCACCAAGTTACATTCCCGTTGCCCCTGTTGACCCGCTTGATACTCCGTTGACGGTGTATCCTTATCAACAAATCTCAAGTACGGATTATCATCTCGGTGCAAACTTAGAAGATTCAAACAATAGCGTTTTAGATTCTGACAGGGATTTTGATGGTACAGTTATTGATGGACTTGATACTGACGGTTGTGCTGATGAGCCGGGACGATTCTGTTATGATGTAAGACCATAATACATCTCTTTGATTTTTACAAAAACACCCCGCTAAAGCGGGGTGTTTTTGTGATATACTAGTAATAAATGGAGTTTCTTTTGTTATTTTTTATATTTCTCTTCGGAGCGATTATTGGCAGTTTTTTAAATGTGATTGCAACACGTTATGCTACGGGCATTTCTTTTCGTGGGCGCTCATTTTGCCGCTTATGTGGACACACTCTCGCGTGGTATGATCTCATTCCCTTTCTCTCTTTTGTATTCCTGAGGCGTAAGTGTCGGTATTGTAGCTGTAAAATTTCATGGCAGTATCCTCTTATGGAGCTTCTTGGGGGCGCGCTCTTTGCTGTACTTTTTCTCAAATTCTCACCACAACTGCTAGAAAGTCCATTTGCAGCAGCAGAGTTTATTTATTTTTTGGTTCTTTTTTCTTTTCTTCTTATTATTGGAGTCTATGATTTTCACAATCACATTATTCCAAATCGCCTTGTGTATCTTTTTACCGGCCTTGCTCTTCTTGTTCCTCTTGGAGCAACGAGCCTCCCCCCCTCACTCCTCTGGCTTATCGCAGGACCTCTTTTAGCAACTCCTTTTGCACTTTTATGGCTTATCTCAGGTGGTCGGTGGATCGGGTTGGGTGATTCAAAGCTCGTCTGGGGGATAGGGTGGATGCTCGGGCTCTCGTCAGGGGTTGCGGCAATTCTCATTGCGTTTTGGGTTGGTGCGCTTATGGGCACAGCACTCCTTGTTGCACCGAGGATAAGTGTATTGTTGGGCTCTGGGAAACGATATACAATGAAAAGTGAGCTCTCATTCGCTCCGCTTCTTATTTTGGGGGTTTTCATTGTCTATTACTGGAACATTAGCTTTTTTCATATTCAGCTTTTTTTGACCCTCTAAGCTATGCTCGCTAACATTCAAGCAAAAAATAATAACACAAAAAAAGGATTCACCTCCACACCTTTCCTCACTTTATTGCGTGGTATAGGAAAACCACGAGAGAGTGTTGCTGTGTATGCACACAACAAACACCTCGGTATGAAAGGTGCAATGAGACACGAAGTGAGAAAAGGTAGTCGGGGGTTTACCGTCATTGAGCTTTTTGTAACTGCTGGTATTTTTGTTTTAATAAGCGGTCTCCTGCTCGCTAACTATGGAAATTTTGCCGGCTCAACAGTTATTAACAATCTCGCTCATGAGGTTGCGCTTTCTATTCGTCAAGCACAAGTTTTTGGTATTGGTGTGCAAGAATTTGGAGTTGGCTCGGGACTGTTCCTAAGCCATGGAATTTATTATTCCTCAAACGACCCGACCTTACTGCGTCTTTTCGCAGATGTCGATAAAGATGGTAAGTATGAAGAAGGAGAACTTGCTGAGCTTTTTACGCTTCGCAAAGGCAATGAAATACAGAGAGTTTGTGGCTACGAAACAACATCGAAAAATGCCCCCTGCGTAGAGCTTTCTGAGCTCAATGTCACCTTTACGCGCCCAAATCCTGAGGCGATTATTACCGGTACACCAAACGCGCAGTACGCTTACGCTCGCATTACTCTAGTCTCTCCTGGTGGATTAACGCGCGATATTTTGGTATGGGCAAATGGACAAGTTTCTATTTTGCAATAATAAGCACTTTCTCCTGCGGAGTCTAGAATAATAAAAATTATCATGTTGGAAAATAGTACACAACAAAAAATATCACACACCACAAACCTTGCGCCGCAAAGCAAGAAATGGTGTCGGGGGTTTACTTTAGTTGAGCTTATTGTTTCACTGGGGCTTTTTACCGCCGTGGCGCTTATTTCAATCGGAGCGCTTTTAAGTGTTGTTTCTGCCAACAAAAAAGTTCAGTCACTTCGCGTCGTCATGGATAATTTAAACTTTTCCGTTGAAAGTATGGCGCGCAGTATGCGTGTGGGAAGTTCCTATCAGTGTGGAGGCATTAATGCAATCCCCAATGATTGCGGAGAGTTAGGAAGTGATATTGTTTCCTTCAAAGATATAAACGGAAGCGTTGTTGTATATCGTCTGCACGACAGCTCAATTCAACGCTCAACAGATGGCGGACTCTCCTATCTTGATATGACAAGCCCTGAAATCACCATTGAAAAGTTACGATTTTTTGTTAGGGGGGCTCTTAAAGGAGATCAACGTCAGCCACGAGTTCTCTTTATTACTGAGGGAGTCGCGGGGGTTAAAGATTTAGAGCAGGCTGAGTTTAACCTCCAGACAACCATTTCACAACGACCACTGGACACATAATTTTTCTATGATGAGAAAAAGAAAAACAATGAAAAATAATAAAGAGTTCACCTCCACACCTTTCCTCACGAGGTTGCCTCTGGCAACGCACAAGGTGCGTCGAGATGAAAGGTGTCGGGGGTTCACGCTTATAGAGACACTCGTTGGTATCGCGATTCTCTTGCTTGCCGTAACTGGAACATTAACCACCGTTGCTACAAACCTTTCTTTTTCAAGTTCTGTGAGAGAAGAGGTAACAGCTTTTTTTCTTGCGAGTGAAGCAATGGAAGTAATTCGTAACACACGAGATAATAATTCGTTAGAGGGAAATCCATGGCTTCAAGGAATTCAGGGTAATTGTGGCGGTTCATCGGCGTGTATCGTTGATGCCACAAAAATTGGAGACCCAACAACATCATGTGGTACAGAGTGTCCCAATTTGCAACTTAACAGTGCAGGAGTCTATCAATATTCCCAAGGAGCCGAGACCCCCTTTAGAAGAGAGGTGCGAGTAAATGTTATTCATCCCGCCAAGGAGGCGATGGTTGAGGTAAGTGTTTTTTGGAAAAGACGGGGTATTGAGAAAAGTTTTTCCATAACAGAGAATATCCTTAATTGGCAAAATTAGTATGAGACGAACATATACACAAAAAGGATATGTTTTACTTCTCTCTGTTTTGATATCAGGGATTATTCTCGCTATTGGAGTTGGTATCGCAAACATCACTATAAAAGGATTGATTCTTGCAAGTACAGGGAAAAATTCTCAATATGCCTTTTATGCGGCTGACAGCGGGGGAGAGTGTGCTTTGTATTGGGACATTAATGGGGATGGCAGTGGAAGTGTTTTTGCGACATCTTCTGAATCAACTCCTCCAACAAGTGGGATTGAATGTTCAGAGCAGGATATTGCAGAGAGTTGGAATGTGATTGATACTACACCAACAACGGCGACAACGGTATTTGTTTTTAATATAACAGGTGGCGGATGCACTCAAGTTTTTGTTAAAAAAACTAACAGTGGTGGTAATACAGATCTTGAAGCACATGGATTAAGCAGTTGTTTGGAAAGTGCTCGTCGGGTGGAGAGAGTTTTGAAAGTGAGCTATTAGTATGATTATGGCCGAGAAAGAAAAAGCAGAGGCTAAAAAGAAAATAGAAAAATTACGCGAAACCATTGATAAACATCGCTATTTATATTACACGCTTGATACCCCAGAAATTTCAGATGAAGCATATGACTCTCTCATGCGCGATTTACTTGCACATGAGGAAAGCTATCCGGAGTTTTGCTCTCCGACAAGTCCGAGCGTTCGTGTTGGA
This sequence comes from Minisyncoccota bacterium, assembly GCA_040879685.1. GTDB lineage: Bacteria > Patescibacteriota > Minisyncoccia > Phycocordibacterales > UBA2135 > JBBDJW01. Next base: position 20,005 of record JBBDJW010000004.1, read on the forward strand.
GGTGCACCTCTTTCACATTTTAGCAAAGTGCGCCATGAGGTGGTGCAATGGTCATTTGATAATGTTTTTAATGAAGAAGAACTTTTTGCATGGGATGAGCGGGTAAAGAAAATGCTCAAAAAAGAGACGGGAAGGGATTACCAAGATATTGTCTACACAGTAGAACTTAAAATTGACGGCTTGAAAATTGTGCTCACTTATGAGAACGGGGTCTTTGTGCGTGGAGCAACGAGAGGAGATGGTGTTGTCGGAGAGGATGTAACCGAGAACTTAAAACGTATTGGGAGCATCCCACTTCTTCTACAAAAGAAAATAGATAGTATCGTTGGTGGCGAGGCATGGCTCTCACATAAAGAGTTTAACTATATTAATAAAGTGCGGGAGAAAAATAACGAACAGCTTTTCGCGAATCCACGAAATGCTGCGGCGGGAACAATTCGTCAACTTGACCCCACAGTTGTTGCAAAACGGAGGTTGGGAAGCTTTATCTATGATATTGAACGCATCACAAGAGCAGATGAGGGAGTTAATGAACCTCACAAGCAGTATGAGGAACTTGCTCTTCTTAAGGAACTTGGATTTAAGGTTAATAAAGATTTTGTACGTTGTGCAAATATCAAGGAAGTAGCTCGCTCTTATAAGAAATGGGTAGTAAAGAAAGATAAGGAAGAAGTTGATATTGATGGCATTGTGGTTAAAGTTGATGAGATTACTCTTCAAAAAGTACTTGGTTATACCAGCAAGGCCCCGCGATTTGCTATTGCTTATAAGTTTCCTGCCAAGCAGGTAACCACAAAAGTGACGGATATTGTACTTCAGGTAGGGCGGACAGGGGTGCTTACTCCGGTTGCGCACCTTGAACCGATATCTGTCGCCGGTTCAACCGTTTCTCGCGCGACGCTTCATAATGAAGATGAAATTATACGACTTGATGTGCGTGTAGGGGACACGGTGATTATTCAAAAGGCGGGAGATGTCATACCTGATATCGTCGCTGTAGTAACTGAACTTCGTGGAGATAATCAAAAGCCATATGTTTTTCCGAAAAAAGTGCCGGAGTGTGGGGGTGATGGAAGTATTGAGCGAATTCCTGGTGGATCAGCATACCGGTGTGTGCACAAGGGCTCATTTACACAACGGGCACGTGAATTTCACTATTTTGTTTCCAAGAAAGCCTTAAATATAGAAGGATTAGGGCCTCGTAGTATAGATCTCTTGCTGGAAAATAATCTTATAACTTCTTTTGATGATATTTTTACTCTTGAAAAAGGAGACCTCCTCGCCCTCCCTGGGTTTAAAGAAAAATCAGTTGAGAATCTTCTTCATGGGATAGAAAAAAGCCGTACTGTCTCACTCACGCGCTTTCTTGTTGGCCTTTCCATACTTCATGTTGGTGAAGAGACTGCCGATGCTATCGCACAACATTTTGGAGGGATAGATGCGATTATAAACGCTACGCAAGAAGAACTTGATGTCGTAGAGGGAGTTGGTAAAGTTGTCGCGCAGTCACTTTGTGGATGGTTTAAAAATAGCGAAAATAAGAAGCTTGTTGCTCGCTTAAAGCAATATCTTATAATAAAAAACCCCGTGCAAAAGAAAAGAACTAACCTTTCAAAAAAGATTTTTGTACTTACAGGAACCCTTTCTTCGCTTTCTCGTGATGAAGCGAAGAAGAAAATAAAAGATGCTGGTGGCAGTGTTACAAGTAGTGTCTCTAAAAATACTGATTACCTTGTTGTTGGAGAAAATCCAGGAAACAATAAGATAGTAGTCGCGGAGAAATTTGATGTTCTACAGCTTGCGGAAAACAAATTCTTAAAGATGATGGAACAAAAGACACATGAATAGGAAACTGATACTTTTATGAGAGACCTTGAATATTCAAGAAACTCAAGAGCATTTTACTTTTACAAGGAGGGATGAAGAACGTGGCAGGTGCAGAAACCTTAGAGGAAGCTCAGCAGAAATATATTAGCTGGGTAAAAAGTTTCCTCAATCGGCGATTCTACACTCATCCTTTGAGTCAAACAGATCGTTTTCTGAAATTGCTTCTGTTGCACGAAGAGTAAAATTACAGCAAAAAAATGAAGGGATAGAAGTGCTGTCGTGTATTTTGCCCTGCTACGACGGGTCTTTTCTTTACTTCAATTCGCGCTCATTTACTGCTATTATTTAAAAATGGACAAAGAAAACGTATTTAAACTCGCAGATCTCGCGCATATAGAAATATCGGATACAGAAGCAGAAAAGCTTGTTCGCGACCTCTCCTCTATTGTGGAGTATGTTTCCCATCTCCAGGAAGTTTCAGGGGTTGAGGCGCTGGAGAAAAAAGTAGGGGCATTTCACAATATAATGCGTGAGGATGAAAATCCTCATGACTCAGGAATCTATACAGAAAAACTTTTGAATGAAGCACCGGAGCGGGAGGGCGATTACATTAAGGTTAAAAAAATTTTGTAGTTATGATTGATGTGAGCTCACTTACAATAGATAAGGTACATGAGCACCTTGTGTGTGGTGATTTTTCTGTGAAAGAGTTGGTTGATGCATGCCTCTCGCAGGGCAGGAAGCACGCATCTCTTAATGCGTATCTTGAAATATATGGTGATATAGAGGGCGAGATAAAACGAGCACAAAGAGAAATTGATACAAAAAAAGAAAAAGCAGATGTACTGACAGGCATTCCGCTTGCTATCAAAGATAATATTTTGGTTGAAGAAAAAAAAATATCGTGTGGCTCAAAAATACTTGAAGGTTATAGTGCAACATATGATGCCCATGTAATTGCGGAACTTAAAAAAAGAGGTGTTATTTTTCTTGGGAGAACAAACATGGATGAGTTTGCGATGGGAAGCTCAACTGAAAATTCAGCCTTTGGTACAACAAAAAATCCATATGATGAGAAGCGTGTTGCGGGTGGCTCGTCGGGTGGGAGTGCGGCAGTTGTTTCTTTTAGTGGCGCACTTGGCGCACTTGGCTCTGATACTGGTGGCTCTATTCGCCAGCCGGCAGCCTTTTGCGGTGTTGTTGGTTTGAAGAGCACCTATGGAAGTGTTTCTAGAAATGGGCTTGTCGCGCTTGCCTCTTCTCTTGATCAAATTGGTCCCTTTGCAAAAAACGTAGGAGATACACGCATACTCTTTAATGCAATCTCATCATATGACCCTAAAGATAGTACCTCGTACAATGAAAAAACAAGAAAAAAAATGCGTTTAGATGTTAGTAGCAAGAAAAAAATAGGTGTTCCGCGCCACCTTTTTAAGGAAGGGGTAGATGAAGATGTACTGGCAAACTTTGAAGAAACTCTCTCTTCTTTTAAGAGTATTGGATATGAGATTGTTGATATAGAGCTTCCTTCGTCGGAGTTTGCCCTTTCAGCATATTACATTATTCTACCGGCAGAGGCCTCCAGTAATCTTGCGCGATTTGATGGCGTTCGCTTTGGTTTGCATAAAAACGGTAATGATATGATTGGGGATTATGGCGCGACCCGTGGGGAAGGGTTTGGCATAGAAGTGCGAAGGCGAATTCTTCTTGGTACCTATGTTCTTTCTGCAGGATATTATGATGCATATTACAATAAAGCAATTGCTGTTCGTGAAAAAATAAGCGAAGAATTTTTAGAAGCCTTTGAAAGTGTTGATGTAATTATGACACCAACAACGCCGACACCCGCGTTTAAAATTGGCGAAAAAACAGAGAATCCGCTTGCGATGTATCTTTCTGATATTTTTACCGTCTCTTCTAATATCACAGGAACACCTGCGCTATCGGTTCCTTCGGGATTTGTTGAAAGAGATGGTAAAAAGTTGCCTGTGGCTCTTCAAATAATGGCGCCACATTTCGGTGAAGAAGAGCTTTTTAAGATAGGGTGTGAATATGAGGGGCTTCGGGATACAAAAGATGGTATTATAAAATAATTATGGAGCAGAGTCTTTTAGCGCAACTAGTACGGGGAGAGATTTTTGAACCAACCTTTCTTAATCTAGGGTATCTTTACAACCTTATCTTAAATGGGATTCTTGACCTATTGCGCCTTATCTTTTCACCACTTCTTTTAATTGGTCCTCTTCAAGATGATTTTTGGAGAGTTGTTTTTTGGATTATTTCCCTCCTTCTCTTTCTGGCGCTTCTCTGGGTTTTCTTTAAATATCATGAGCTTCGTCGCGCCGAAGATGAGAAATATGAGGAATTACTTGAGAGTACTTCCCGCGAGGTTTCAGAGACAAGGAGGAGTGCGCGGTGGGGGAAGGTGATGGATCATCTTGATTCACTGCATGAGGCTGACTGGCGACTTGGTATTTTAGAGGCAGATAACATGCTTGGTGAGATTCTTGATTCAATGGGATATGTGGGCGATACAATTGGGGAACAACTTCAAGCTATTGAACCATCAGACTTTCGGACACTTAACCAAGCGTGGGAAGCGCACAAGGTTCGCAATAAAATAGCGCACGAAGGCGCAGAGTTTGCACTTAGCAAGCGCGAAGCGCAAAGAGTCACCAACCTCTTCAAAGAAGTGTTTGAAGAGTTTCATTATATTTAAAAAGTGCGTTAGTATTTTTTTTAGAAACCATAAAAGGGAATGGAAATAACAACGGAAAGAAGTTGATTTTAACGGCATGGTAGTGTACTATCCTTATTGTAGCGGGTTGGAGGAGAGGTACCTCGGGAGGCTCATAACCTCCAGACGCCGGTTCGATTCCGGCACCCGCAACATGAAAACAAAAGAATCCTTGCTTTAAAGCAAGGATTCTTTTGTTTTGAAGTTAAGTGTGATACCTTTTGTAATGTACTTAATGTCGGGGTAGCTCAGTTGGTTAGAGCGCAACACTCATAAAGTTGAGGTCGTGAGTTCAATTCTCACCCCCGACACAATTGTAAAAGACACCTTTTTAGTGTATTGTATTTCCTATCTGTGATGGAATGTAAATTTCTGAAACAGTAATTGCGGTCGTAGCTCAATTTGGTTAGAGCGCCGCCCTGTCACGGCGGAGGTTGCGAGTTCAAGTCTCGTCGATCGCGCATAAAACACTTTGGTATCAATGCCTGAGCGTTGATACCTTAGTGTTTTACCGACGACGCGAGACTTGAACCGAGGACTGGCATTGCTCGCCGAAGGTGACAGCCCGAGTGGAGGTCAAAGGAGTGAGATATTTATGAGCACAAAGTGCGAAAGAAATATCCACGAGAGTGACCAAGTCTCGTCGATCGCGCACTACGTGCCACCTTAGCTCAGTTTCCGCCAGAGGCGGACAGGGTCCGAGTGACACTATGAGTTGAGGTGTAGCAACAAAAAAAGTACAAAATAATCATGCCACCTTAGCTCAGTTGGTAGAGCGACGCACTCGTAACGCGTAGGTCCCCAGTTCAATCCTGGGAGGTGGCTCCAGCTGAATATCAGCACCCAGTTCCCAGCACCCAGAGTGCCACCCTAGCTCAGTTGGTAGAGCATTCCCATGGTAAGGGAAAGGTCGCCGGTTCAAACCCGGCGGGTGGCTCCTTAAAACACCTCTTCTGGGCGAGTGCCCAAGCGAGCATCTTGTAGGCGGGATATTCTGCTAATTTTTTGAGGTTTTTCCATATTGGAGAAGCCACTCTAAATTGGTATAATAAGCCAGATGGAAAAGCATACGGAAAGCACAGGAGAAAAAATAGAGAAGATTGAGAAGGAGATGGAGGGGCCGCACTTTTGGGATGACAAAGAGCGCGCACAAGAAAAAATTCGGGAGTTGAATGTTCTTAAGGAAAAACAAAAAGGAGCTCTGCGTTACGACACTCTTTCATCAGTTCTCACACTCTATGCCGGCGCAGGAGGAGATGATGCGGAAGATTTTGTACGTATGCTCTATGAGATGTTTGTAAAATATGGAGAGAAGAGAGGGTGGGAGAGCAACACACTTCATGAGCACCAAAATGAAACCGGTGGATATAAAAACATAAGTTTTGAGATTCGTGGCAAGGGTGCATATGGTACACTAAAAAACGAGGCGGGGGTGCACCGTCTTGTGCGCATCTCGCCGTTCTCTGCAAAAAAACTCCGTCACACTTCTTTTGTTATGGTTGAGGTGATTCCAAAGTTTTCTCAAAAAGACACAGAAGTTGAAGTACGTGATGATGATATTGAAATTCAGTTTGCGCGCTCCAGTGGTCCGGGAGGGCAGAATGTAAACAAGCGCGAAACAGCCGTTCGTATAACGCACACACCAACAGGAATTTCAGCGCATGCCAGCACAGGGCGGACACAAGCAGAAAATAGAGAACGAGCCCTTGAGATATTGAAAGGAAAACTTTTTCGTCTTGAACAGGAAAAACAAAAAAAGAAAGAACAGGCGCTTATGATAGGAAATACAACTCCCGCGGAATGGGGGAGTCAGATTCGCTCGTACGTTCTTCATCCTTATAAGATGGTGAAAGACCACAGAACTAATGTTGAAGTAGGAGATGTAGATGCAGTGCTCCAGGAAGGTGAGCTTTCAGAATTTATAAAAGCAGAACAAAAATTATAATGATTCATTTTGATAAAGTTTCTAAACGATATTCAAACGCCACAGCATTAGATAGTGTTGATTTTTCAATCACCCCTGGGGAATTTATCTCGGTTGTTGGCCACTCGGGCGCGGGGAAAACGACGCTCTTGAGAATGCTTCTCATTGAAGAGAAACCTTCCGAAGGAAGCGTGTTTTATGAATCGGTGGATGTACATGCTTTAGATCCTAGAGAAATTCCCAATTATCGTAAAAAAATAGGGATTGTTTCTCAAGACTTTCGTCTTCTTCCCTACAAAACTGCTTATGAAAATGTTGCTTTTGCAATGGAGGTTGCCGGGAAAACAGACACAGAAATTGAGTCTGATGTACCAGAAGTTCTTGAGCTTGTTGACCTTGGCGATAAGGTTTGGAATTTTCCGCATGAGCTCTCTGGCGGAGAAAAACAGAGGGTTGCTATTGCACGGGCTATTGTGAATCAACCCGACATTATTGTTGCTGATGAACCCACAGGAAATCTTGACCCATTAAACACACATGAAATTGTTGAGATATTAAAGAAGGTCAATGATATGGGCACAACAGTTATTTTGACCACACACAACAAGGGAGTTATTGATGCACTTAGTCGGCGTGTTATTACTATGGAGCACGGTAAAATTATCCGTGATGATAAAAGCGGGCGATATATACTTTAATTCACTCTATCATGCTACTTACCAATATACGAAGAATTATACGAACGGGGTTTCTCAATTTTTGGCGCAATGGCTTTGTGTCTCTTGCCTCCGTTCTTATTCTCACCATCACGCTCTTTGTTATTGGCTCACTCGTTTTCTTTAGCGCAATAATGAACGCCTCACTTTCCCAATTGAAAGACAAGGTTGATATTAATGTTTACTTTGTTACTGAGGCTCTAGAAGACAACATCTTTGCCCTTCAGTCATCTCTCGAGGCTCTTCCTGAGGTGAAAGAGGTGTCGTATACGTCTCGCGAAGTGGCGCTTGCTGAATTCAGGGAACGGCATAAAAACGACTTTCTCACGATCCAAGCCCTTGAAGAGCTTGATGAAAACCCTCTTGGTGCAAGCTTAAATATTAGTGCGCAAGAGACAAGCCAGTATGAGAGTATTGCACACTTTCTTGATAACTATAGTGAAGGGAGGGAGGGTGAGGTGCAGATTGTAGATAAAATAAATTATTATCAAAATAAAGTAGCTATTGATAGGCTCGCCGCTGTTATTGAAGGGTCGGAACGACTTGGTATTGCCATTGTGTTGGTGCTTGCTGTTATCTCCATACTCATTACCTTTAATACTATTCGTCTGGCTATTTATTCATCTCGTGAAGAGATTAACGTCATGCGCCTTGTTGGTGCTGATGATAAATACGTAAGAGGACCTTTTATTGTTGAAGGGTTTTTGTACGGATTAGTCTCGGCAATTATTGTTTCTCTTGTTTTCTATCCTCTTACTCTTTGGCTTGGCGGAGCAACCGAGCAGTTTTTTGGGGGTCTTAATATTGGAAAGTATTACCAAGAACATTTCGGCCAAGTTTTCTCCATCTTGGTGCTTTCAGGAATTGTGCTTGGTGTCGCCTCAAGTTTTTTTGCGGTGAGAAGGTATCTTACCAAAAAATATCTCAATAATTCTTAATTTTTTTATTCTCTATCTTGACTATGTCAAAGAAAAATCATAAATATATATTTGTCATAGGTGGTGTTATGTCGGGAGTCGGCAAGGGCATCGCGGTTTCCTCGGTTGGAAACATCCTTCAAGCGAAGGGATATAAAGTTAACCTCGTAAAAATTGATCCTTACTTAAATGTTGATGCCGGAACAATGAATCCCACTGAACATGGCGAGACTTTTGTCTTAGCTAGCGGTCTTGAGTGTGATCAAGATATGGGGAATTATGAGCGTTTTCTCAGTAAAGAACTTTCGCCGCATTCATATATTACCAGCGGAATGGTATATAAGTATGTCATAGATAAAGAGCGCAATCTTGGCTATAAAGGAAAGTGTGTGGAAGCAATACCACATATTAGAGAAGAGATTCTCCGTAGAATTAAAAAATCTATCGGGGTGAATGGTTCTGAGGTTTCTGTTATTGAAATTGGTGGAACCATCGGAGATTATCAAAATGCAATGTTTGTTGAGGCAGCTCGTGTTTTAAAATTAGAAAATCCTAAGGACGTTGTCTTTATAATGGTAAGCTACTTACCTATCCCCGGAAAATTGGGTGAAATGAAAACACGCCCAACACAAAACGCAATTCGGGCACTAAATTCATATGGTGTTCAACCTGATTTTATTATCGCGCGAAGTTCAGCGCCTCTTGATAAGCAGCGCAAAGAAAAGATTGCAACAGCCTGCAACATTAAGCCAAGCTACGTTATTTCAGCACCTGATATTGAAAGCATCTATGATGTACCGCTTAATTTTGAGAAAGATAATATCGGTACAATGATTCTGGAGGCACTTTCTTTGGATAAAGGAAAAAATCGCGGCGATATGCGTAGCTGGAGAAACTTTGTTACTAAGATAAAAAAGGTAAAAAAAGAAATAAATATTGCCATTGTGGGGAAATATTTTGAGACAGGTGATTTTGTGCTCGCGGATGCATATCTCTCTGTTATTGAAGCGATAAAATACTCATCTTACCATGCGGGGAGGAAGCCTGTGGTACACTGGCTTTCTTCTGATGTGTATGAGAAAGATGCAAAAAAATTAAAAGAGCTTCAAAAGTATGACGGCATTATTATTCCGGGAGGATTTGGTTCGCGAGGGGTTGAAGGGAAAATAGCTGTTGCCGGGTATGCCCGAAAAAATAAAATTCCTTACTTTGGGCTCTGCTATGGTATGCACATGATGGTGATTGAGTATGCCCGCAATGTCGCACGGCTAAAGGGAGCACACACGATTGAGGTTGACCCAAAAACATCACACCCCGTAATTGATATTCTTCCTGAACAGAAAGAAAATCTTAAACGGACCAATTATGGAGGAACAATGCGCTTAGGTGTATATCGTGCGAATCTGAAAAAAAATACGCTTGCACAGAAAGTATACGGTAGTGGGAGTATTAATGAACGACACCGCCACCGCTATGAGGTCAATCCTGAGTATGTTACGCGCCTTGAAGAAGCAGGCCTTGTTTTTTCTGGTGCTTCACCAAATAATCTGCTTATGGAAATAGCTGAATTACCGGAGCGCGAACATCCTTTTTATCTTGCTACGCAGTTTCATCCGGAATTTACCGCACGGCCACTTGCTCCGCATCCCCTCTATAACGCATTTATAAAGGCCTCTGTCAAAAGGAGTGAACGAAAAAAGAAAGCGTAAGCCTGACCATATTTTTTTAATATGATCTCGGAGGAGTATCGCCTCTCGTAAAGTACTTGTAGCCAAAAAACATTATCACGAGAGAAACAACGCCAATAAGAATAATGTAAACCAAGGAGAGCGATGAAGTGTAGGCAAAGACAAAAGCAAACGGCGTGATCCCGATAAGTGTTGCAAGGGCAAAAAGAGAAGTTCTCATAGGAACAAAAAGCCCAACCGCATACGAGAGAAGGTCAACGGGAATAACCATACGAGCAAAAAGAACAGTCCAGAAAACATTGTGCGTAAGAAGCCCCGCACCGAGTGCTTCCACCTTTCGTATATCAAAAAATCGCTCAATAATTGGTCTGCCGTACCTGCGCGCCAAAAGGAAGGCAATGATACTTCCTAATGTCCATGCGGTAATTGAGAGAAGTGCCGCGGTGAAGCTCCCCCATGACGCGACAGCAACAGGTAAAATAGGAAGCGTGGAGACCGGCGCAATGACTGTCTCAAAGGTTGCAAAGAGTACATAGGCGACCATGCCCCAGCCATTATAACTTGTAATGAGCATTTTAATTTGAGGTTGGTATGCTTGCGAGAGATACGCTGACACAATAAAAAGGATTGCAACAACCGCAATGACAACAAGCTCTCCCTTGCTTATGTAACGAGACATTGTCTTTATCATAACAAAACCCCGCGCGTAATGCGCGGGGTTTTGTTTAAAGAGTCTTAACCTTGCCTTTTTTAGGCTTCTTCTTCTCTTTTTTTTGTTTATCTCTTCCTTTGGACATAGAATAATGATTAAGCTTATAAATTGAAGGGGAAGATGTTTATTTTTTCATTGGACCAGAGTAGTTAACGATAATGATACTTCTATGATAACATAAATCCGTTCCTTATGGTTCTATGGGGTTTCAACAACAAAAAATCCCTATAGTTTCTGTTCATAGAGCCCTGTTTATCTCTTAAAAAAGTTATCAACATTTTGGTTTCAATGGCCCCCTTTGCTTGATATAATAAAGCCGAGGTAAGGGACCACTTACTCGTACTGGTATATAACTATTTTTTATTATGAATGGACTCAAATGGGTTTCAATGATACTTGTTGTCATTGGAGGATTGAACTGGGGTCTTGTCGGATTTTTCGGATTTGACCTTGTTGCGACGCTCTTTGGTGACATGTCAAGTCTCTCTCGCGTTGTCTACGCGTTGGTAGGTCTTGGCGCACTCCATGTAGCGTTCCTTTCTCCTTCACTGATGCGATAATCTCTAAGAAACCACTATCTTTAAAAAGAGAGGCGAACGCCTCTCTTTTGTTGTGTTTATTCTCTGAATCGTACACGAATTTCATAGGCATCGTCATGCTCGGCTAATCCTGAGGCGTTTGCCTTTTGAAATATAAGATGACCCCAATCAGAAAAATCACCACTATCTTCCGGTTCTTCAAATTCCAACTTTCCCTCAAAAGGAACAAACTCTGTTGTCATCCACTCACCATGGGCTTCTGCGTAGCTCTGGGCGATAATTCTTCCGTCCCAGTCGGTAAGAACAATGGGGAAAGTTGCCTCAAAATACCAATTTCCTCGTGCCTCTCCCTTTACTATAAGCGGGTTCCCAATCAGGCCTCCTTCTTGATGGGAGCTAACAGTAATCAACTGATGAGAAGAGGGAATTTCTTTTTGTTCTTCTCCCCTATTCCATAAGCCCCAGAGTGTGAGCACAACAACAAGGATAATGAGGGCAATAATAAGATGGTAAAGATTTTTAAGCATAAGAATATCGTAGCATAGAAAAGCTCTGTGATATAATAGTGTAATGAAAGATAAAATCACCCTTTACGAAAAATCCACGTGTACCAAATGCCGACAGACGGAAAAAATATTGCGAGAAAAAGGAGTTTCTTTTGAGCAGGTATATTATCACGAAACGCCGCTTAGTAAAGAGAAGCTCGCACAACTCATAGATAAAATGGGCATTTCTCCGCGAGAGCTTTTACGGACGGGGGAAGAGCTCTATAAAGAACTCGGCATCAAAGACAAGGAGTTTGCAGACGATGAGCTTATTGCCCTTATGAGAGAGCACCCGGATTTAATGCAACGCCCCATTGCCGAGAAAGGTGAAAAAGCAGTGCTCGCGCGCCCTCCGGAGAAAATTCTTGAATTGCTTTAATCTTGTCGCGCCAATAATTTAGACAAGATCGTCCAAATTTGGCTCTTGATAGCTTGGTCCTTTTTGAACCTTTCCATCTTCTCGGTAGAGAGGTTTGCCGTCCTCACCGAGCTTGCTCATGTTTGAGATATGAACACGGAGAAAGGCTTCTCTAAAATTCTGAAATGGCCGCAGTGAGACAACGGTGCCCGAGAGAACAACTTGTACGTCCGCAAGCTCTTTGAGCATTTTAAGATAGAGTTCCTTGGGGATCTCCTCGCCGTTTTTAAGTTTTAAAATCGCGCTATCAAGTTCAGAAAAAAATTCTTTCACTTCCTCTTCAATTAAGGTTTTTCGCAATTCCAAAAGTTTAATATTCGGTTCTTCATTAAGCTGGAGTGAAAATACCTCGTGGAATTCTCGTATGCAATCCTCATAACTTTTCTTTTCTAAATTCATATCTTCATTTTACCAATTCGACGGGCATCGAGAACTTTAAAAGCATTAAAAAAATGCACCGCGTCTTTTTTATTAAATTGTAGAATTTATTCCACTCTTACCTGTTGCCACTTTTATCAAATATCCTGCCTGGCATTTTTAAAAAGTCTTTTATATCCTCCAATACCTCAACCTCCTGCTTGTGCACTTTTAAAGTGCACAAGCCTACGAAGTGCTTTCAAACTCGTATCCTGCCTGCATCCATCCAGCCAAACCATCTACATAATGTCCAATATTTTTGTACCCGGCCTCTTCCAATGCGTCAGCAGCGAGCGCAGAAAGTTGACAGCCATTTGACGCGCAATAGGTGATGATAGGTGCATCTTTTGGCGCCCCCACCCTCTCTTCAAAGTGCTTTGCAAAATCAGGACCATAGGGAACGCTGTACGCTTTTGGTATGTGTTGTCCTTTGTAACTGTTTTCAGCGAGCGTATCTATAAGATAAAAATTTTCTTTGGTGTCTAATTTTTGCTTTACTTCTTCTGTTGAAATAGTTTTTGCCATAGTTTGTTCATAGTTTAGTTAATAAAAAAGCTTATGAGAGACCTCTCTCTGTGGCATATAGTAACATAGAAAAAATCTCTATAGTAGGTCTGTTCTTAATATCAGAAATTATGAAAAATATATGTTCAAGGAGGGAGCAATACTTGGGAAGCAAGAGCTACTCACAATCTTCCAAGGCAAGTTATTGTTTGAGGATTGAAAGTTGAGGGTAGAGTAAAGTAAAATCACCCAATTTTGGGTGATTTTACTTTATTTATGATATTAAGAGATTACGGCCTTCCTTCTTGTGATCCGGAGGTAACCGGAATGTTAACAGGGTTTCCTCCTGCGTCAATTTCGGTTTCATTTTCAATTTCTCTTTCTTCTTCTTCTCCTTCATTACTCCCTTCTCTTCCTTGCGAAGGAATAAATTGGCTTATGTCTACCGGAGCATTGCTGGCACCGGTTGGCTCAGACGCATCACCACGTTCTTGTTCTTGCGGGCGTGTTGGGATTGAGGGTCGCAGATTTTGTACACGACTGGCATCATTAATCGCGCGCTCTATACTCTCTTGCGCTTCAGCAGGAACACGAGATTGTACATCTTGCAGTATCTCAAGATAGCGAGATGTTGCGCGCTCCATCAATTCTTCAACGGTTGTATCACCAGTCTGTAGTCCTTCGGCAAGAGCAGAGATTTCTCTACCAAATTCCGCATACTCGCCAAACTCGTTCAATGCTTCTTCTACATCTTTCTCTTCTTCACTATCATCTCCTCCGCTCTCAGCTCGTGCGTTTGCCGCGTTAAGGCGTCCTTCTGCCGCTCGAGCAAAGATATCAATTGCGCGTTCTGGATCACGCTGTGCAATATCACGAAGCGATTCTATCTGTCCTTGCAGGGAGCGCTCTTTTGACGCCTGAATAGAAGCTTTCGCTTGTTCGGGAACCCGCGCAAGTACGCTATCAAGCGCGGTGAGATGCTTGGTCGTTGCGTCGGTTACCTGTGCTTCAAGGTCAAGTTCTCCTGTTTTGGTTGCTCGCTCTTTTGCTTTGGTAATTTGTTCTTCATAGCGAGCAACTGCTTCTTGTGCTCGTTCATCACCTTGATCGGCAAGCACCTGTGCTTCAGCGAGACGCTCTTCTGCGAGTGCAAGGTAGAGAGTCGCTTTGGCAGAATTGCTAAACGCAAAGAAGATGCTAATACCTTCAAAAAATCTATCTGCAAAATAGAATGGACTTCCCGGCACGGAGCCGGCTGACGGAAGATCACTCGTTTGCGCGCTTACCGGCCCGACAACCGCAAATGCCAGAAAGAGTAGCATGGCTACCTGTGCTGTGCCGAGTCTCTGTAGTGTCTTTTTCATAAAAATTATTTTAATGATTTATATTAATAAGAAGGTGATTTATATGATATTAGATCACCATATATAATTTTAGTATATCTTTCATTATATCATATATTATAGGGGTGAGTAAATATGTCGGGGAAACCGAAAAATCACCCCTGCGGGTGTTTTTTTTGTCTGGATAGCGCACAGAGAGAGGTTGCTCAATACTTTTTGCTAATGTGTCGTCCTTATGAATACAAAGTTACTTCGTCTTGCTCAATCGCAAAAGCTTGCGAATGATAATGAATATAATAAACGCTAGAATAAGGAAGTTGAGAAGTTCGGCGAGGAATGCGCCGTAGCGAATGGTTGCATCGCCAACAGTAAAGGTCGCCTCAGCCCATGTTTCGCTTGGCAGGAGAAGAGTGATAAGGGGCATAAAGATATCTTTTACCAGTGAGTTAACAAGCGCGGTGCTTGCCACACCCATCACAAAGGCAACCGCAAGGGCGACGATATTGTAGTCTTTTAAAAAAGTAATAAACTCTTCTTTTAATTCCATATGTATATTTTTATTGCCATTTTTTTTCAGGAGACTTGGCTGCCGGACTTGGACTCGAACCAAGATTACAGGTACCAGAGACCCCGCCTGACA
>JBBDJW010000005.1:0-122657 GCA_040879685.1 Minisyncoccota bacterium
GGGGGGAGAGTAAGGTGAGAGGAGTGAAAGCATAATTAGGGAATAATTTGGTTAGAATGTCAATTTATGGGGATAGTATATAAAATGGTATAATGTACTAGCAGATTAGTAGATAATAAGGTAGTAAGTAGTGGTAGTAAGTAGTTGGTAGATTTATGCTACAAGCCACATAATTAGGTAGTTAATGGGATTATTATAAGTATATTTATTAGTTTTTATTTTATTATGGATGAACAGAACACACCACATGAAAACACAACTCAAGGTACCCCAAAGCGAGCCCCTCGCACAAAGGTACTTGGATTTGTTGTTATCCTTATTATTATTCTTGCAGGAGCGTACTATTTTACTGTTTATGCTCCCGAAGGAAATACAACAGGTGAAGAGGCGGTTTCGGGAGAACTTTCAGATGACAATACATCACAAGCGGCAACTGAGCAAGAAATTTTAGAAACGGTGGAGCGTGCTGGGAGGCACATTCTTTTACCATCAGGAGAGACGCCAGTTATGGCAACTGTTGTAGATGCGGCGGTACTTCAGGCAGAACAGCCATTCTATCAGAATGTCGTAAATGGCGACCGCGTTCTCGTGTATCAGCAGGCTCAGCGAGCGATTATTTATAGTCCATCGCGTGATTTGATTGTAAATGTCGGTCCTGTTGTTGTTGATGCACCAGCAGAAGAAGTAGCAGAGTAAAAAGACTTGAGCTTTAAAGTAGAGAACAGAAAATGTTCAAAATCCGATTTAGGACAGCTTGGTTGATTTAATAAGGATAATTGGTGGAAGAAAAGACGGGATTTTTCCCGTCTTTTTTGACCGTCCGCAGGTGAGAGGGTATACTGGGGATATTCTGTTTCTGCATAGAAATGGTCGGCGACGGTACTCACATATGACATTTGTTTCGGAGGCAGCCCTCGCCGGCCATTTCTGCGCAGAAGAGAGAACGGGCTTTTTTACTATAAAAAATGAATGCAAGCAAAAGAGAACAGAGAAAAATTTCTATATAAATAAAAAGGGGCACTTAGGCACATAAGCTGTTCGGGTCTCTTTTTGTCTTAATACACCATTAGTATAATGTATTGTAAAAAAAGCAAGCTTATTTACACCCCCTAAATGACCTATGTTTATAAAGGAAAATGTGCCTCTTAAAGACTTTACTACAATGCGTGTGGGCGGGCCTGCGCGCTTTTTTGTTGCCATTGAGAGCTTAGAAGAGCTTAAAAATGCGATTGTATTTGCAAGAAAGAAAAATCTTCCTATTTTTATATTGGGAGGGGGCTCTAATATTATTGTCTCCGATGAGGGGTTTGCCGGAGTTGTTATTAAAATGGAGATACGAGGGATTGAGATTCAGAATTATGAATTAAGAATTAAGAATAAAGTGTTGGTGACTGCGGGGGCGGGGGAAGACTGGGATAATTTTGTAGGGCACACTGTTTCAAAAAATCTCTATGGCATTGAAAACCTCTCATATATTCCCGGGACAGTTGGTGCAACGCCAATCCAAAATGTTGGCGCATACGGAACTGAAGTTTCAAAAACGATTAAGGAAGTTCATGTCTTTGATATAGAAAGAATGAAAGAAAAAGTATTTTCTAATAAAGATTGTGGGTTCTCGTATCGGGACAGTATTTTTAAGAAAAAGGAAAATAATCATCTTGTGGTAACGCATGTGACGTTTTTATTGAAAGAAGATGGAAATGTTAATATTGAATATAAGGATGTGAGGGAATACTTTGGATTAGGTTCTGAATTAAGAATTAAGAATTATGAATTAGAGATTACGGCGCGAGATGTTCGAGAGGCGGTGATTGCAATACGTAAGCGAAAACTTCCTGACCCGCATCACATTGGGACCGTTGGATCATATTTTAAGAACCCCGTGCTTATAAAAGAGCAGGCCTTGAAGTTGAAAAGGCAGTATCCGGATATGCCGATGTATCCTATGGAGAATTATGGGGTGAAGGTGCCCTTAGCGTGGATTTTGGACCATGTTTGCGGTCTTAAGGGTGCACAAGAGGGGGTTGTGGGGCTCTATGAAAATCAGCCACTTGCCCTTGTGCATTTTGGTGGTGGGAGCACCAAAGGTCTTCTTTTTTTTGCAGAAAAAGTAAAGTGCGTTGTTAAAGAGAAGACGGGAATAGAAATAGAAGAAGAAGTTGTCATGGTTAGTGAGTAGAAAGATGTTTAGAAATATGAATTAAGAATTATAAAGTTGAATGTCAAAATCTAAATACCAAATCAAATTAAAAATCTAAAGACTGAAAGTTTATAAAACTACAATTAAAAATTGTGTTTGAGTTTTCCACACTCTGGTTTTAAAAATTATTGTTATTGATTTTTAAATATACGATAATGTAAGTAGTGTACAGTTGTGTAATATTTTTTGTTTGTCGTAAAAAATAAATAAAAAGGTCGGCACAGTTGCACTTTTTAATAACAAAGTCTATTCTCTCTATTTATTTTTTTAAAGTTGAATACAGAGAACCATTGCAATGGCTGTAAAAAGAAAACGAGCTACTAAGCGACGTGTTACTACCAAGCGCACAACAACCCGTCGCAAGGCGGCTCCAAAGAAGACGACCCGCCGCCGAACACGCAAAGCTGCTCCAGCAAAGAAAACAAAAAAGCGAGTAACTAAGCGTGCAAGTGCAAGGAAGGCGACACCAAAGCGTCGCCGAACACGAAAGACTGCGGTAAAGAAGGTGACTCGCAGTCGCAAAAGTACAGCCCGAAAGGGCACAGCAAAAAAATCTGCAAAACGAAGGACTACACGACGACGAAGAAGGTAATCTACGATCTTACAGATTTTTTGCCTACCAAGCCCCCTTTTGAGGGGGCTTGGTTTTTTATAATACTATAAAATAAAATAAGTTCCAAATTTTTGGAAAAACGTTAAATATGGTGGTTTGTCAAGTGTCGTGGTGGTTTTGAATTTTGATAAGGTTTTGATTATACACACCAAAAGACATACAGACATACCATAGCCATAAAAAATACCACATAAAAAATACCAGTAACCCTACCTACCTCTTATGCACAACCTTATTTACACAAGTCTGACTTGTGTGGTGAGTAATAAATTTTAGTATTTTGCCCCGTGTTATACTTCGGAAGTATGACACGGAGGGAGGGAGGAAATTTGCTTTCTGACTCATTGAGTATGGAGGATCATTTCTTGAGCCTCTTATCATTTTTTAAGCCTCTCAACGAAGGGTGCTCTTTGTGCTAATATGGGTATGTGCTATTCAAAAAATTCTTTACAGAAGAAAGCGAGAAAGAGTTAAAGCGGTTAGAGCCGTTTGTTTCTCGTGTGAATGAGTTGGAGGATGAATATAAGGTGTACTCCAACGAAGACTTGAAAAAGAAGACCGCTTACTTTAAAGAACTGCTCGCGAGTGGCACCGCGTTAGATGATATTTTGCCGGAAGTTTTTGCTTGTGTACGGGAAGCCTCACAAAGAACTCTGGGAGAACGACATTACGATGTACAACTTTTGGGTGGAATGATTTTACACAGAAGTGGCATTGCGGAGATGAAAACCGGTGAAGGAAAAACATTAGTAGGAACGCTTGCCACCTATCTTAATGCACTTCCTGGGAAGGGAGTGCATGTTGTAACTGTTAATGATTATCTTGCGAGGCGTGACGCAGTGTGGATGGGGCAGATATACGCGTTTCTCGGACTTTCTGTCGGTATTATTAATAGCGGTGGAGTTTCCTATCTTTATGACCCAGCCCATAAGCAAGAATCAGGCGAAGATAAGGAGCGGGATGAGAAGGGTTCATTTAAAATTGTGTATGATTTTCTTCGTCCTGCGACGCGCAAAGAAGCGTATGAAGCAGATATTACTTATGGAACAAACAATGAGTTCGCCTTTGATTATCTACGCGACAACCTAGCTTATAAAAAGGAAGATGTTGTCGGGAGAGGACATTATTACGCGATTATAGACGAAATTGACTCTATTTTAATTGATGAGGCGCGAACACCTCTTATCATTTCAGCTCCCACTGACACGCCCGAAGAGCTCTATCAGAGCTTTGCAAAGGTTGTTACAGGGTTGCAAAAAGAAACTGATTTTGAAGTTGATGAAAAATTGAAGGCGGTTACTTTAACAGATGAGGGAATAGAAAAGGCAGAAAAAATACTTGGTATAGAAAATATTTATACCGAGAAAGGTATGAAGTATGTCCATCATCTTGAAAATGCCATTCGTGCCAAGGCGCTTTTTAAAAAAGACAAAGAGTATGTGGTACGAGATGATGCCATTGTGATTGTTGACGAGTTTACCGGAAGGTTGCAGCCTGGGAGGAGGTGGTCGCAAGGACTTCATCAAGCGCTTGAAGCAAAGGAAGGTCTTACTGTTCAGCGCGAATCACGTACGATCGCTTCTATTACTTTTCAAAACTACTTTCGCCTTTACAAAAAGCTCTCCGGTATGACGGGAACTGCACGGACGAGCGAAGAGGAATTTAGGGGTGTTTATGAACTTGATGTTGTGCCGGTGCCTTCGCACAGGCCACTTGCGCGCGCGGATGCGAATGATCTTATTTTTCAGACGGAGAAGGGCAAATTTACCGCTCTTGCGCGAACGGTGCGAGAATTTAATGAAAAAGGTCAACCTGTTTTAATTGGAACAGCATCAATTGAGAAAAACGAGATGCTCTCGGAGTATTTAACAAAAGAAGGTATTGCTCATGAGGTTTTAAATGCAAAAAATCATGAAAGTGAAGGTGAGACCATTGCACAGGCAGGGCGATATGGGAGAGTGACTGTCGCCACGAACATGGCAGGACGCGGTGTGGATATTATTTTAGGGGGTAGCCCTCTTGTAAAAGAAGAAAGGGAGAAGATATTAGAGCTTGGTGGACTTGTTGTTTTAGGAACTGAACGGCATGAAGCACGAAGAATTGACAATCAGCTTCGTGGCCGAGCCGGCAGGCAAGGTGACCCTGGCTTTACGCAGTTTTTTGTTTCATTGGAGGATAGTCTTATGCGGGTTTTTGCCTCTGATGCGATTTCAAAAATGATGGGGCGCTTTGGTATTACAGAAGACCAGCCGATTGAAAATAAATTTATTACGCGCGCACTTGAGAGTGCGCAGACTAAAATTGAAGGGTTTCACTTTGACGCACGAAAACAAGTGCTTTCCTATGACGATGTTATCAACCAACAGCGACAGAGTATTTATTCACTTCGGGGGAGAGTGCTTTTTGGCGAAAAGGAGGCAGTAGAAGAGTTTCTTGATGAGGTAAGGACACTTCATCCCGAGGCAGAAAAAATTTTTCAGAAGAAGAGAGAAAAATTTGGAGAGGAGGGTTTTTTAGAAAGTGTGGAGAAAGTTATCCTACGGGCGGTGGATATCCATTGGATGGAGCATTTAGATACGATGGATTATTTGCGTTCAAGCGTTAATTTGCGCGCTTATGGGCAAAGAGACCCGCTTGTTGAATACAAAAAAGAAGGATTGAGCCTTTTCCGTGATATGAGGAACGCTCTTTACGCTCATGCATTGGAAATTATTTCTGCCTTGCAAGAGCCGGTAAGCGTAACACGCGAGGAAGAGGAGAAACCTAAAAATATTACGCTTCACAGTGGGGAAGAGGCACGCAAAGAGAGCAAAAAGGAGCCGATTAAAAATGAACAAAGTGTGGGAAGAAATGAGCCTTGTCCATGTGGTTCGGGAAAGAAATATAAAAAATGTCATGGGAAGTAGGAGATCATGATTTACAAGAATATCCCAAAAAATTTTAATCCTCGATTTGAGGTTGTGAGTTGCTATGTAGAGCACGATGGAGAAATTCTTCTGTTACATCGTCATGATCACAAATCAGAAGGAGGTAGATGGGGTGTTCCTGCAGGAAAGATTGATGAAGGAGAAAAGGAGATAGAAGCAATGCTAAGGGAGATGAAAGAAGAAACAGGATATGAATTTACTTCTGGTAACCTCAAGTATATAACCAAAGTGTATGTGAGGTATCCCGAGTATGATTTTGTGTACCATATGTTCCGTACGGAGGTAGGTGAAAAGCAAGAGGTCGTGTTAAGCAAAACTGAACACAGGGCTCATACGTGGGTATCTCCCGTGGAAGCTCTTACCCTTGAGTTGGTAAAAGATTTAGACAAGTGTATTGAGATGTGTTATCTGCCTAAGGCCTAATGGTCGTACAAATAAAAAAGCCGTTGCGAAAGATTGTGCTTACTTGATGGGATTTAAAAAAGTGGTATCAAGCGACCTCATTGGGGGATATGAGGCGGGGCACAAGAGCTTTCGCAACGGCTATACTGTGTCGCAGTGCGCCATAGGCGCACTGCGAGAAACATCTGCTTACAAGTATATCCTCTACGCTATTTTGGCGCAAGCATAGATGGGAACTTGGGAGTTTCGCTCCCAAGTAACTCCCAAGCAAGGTATTTATTTTGTTTCTACTACGATACCTATCCACCTACCGGCGGATATTGTAGTAGTAAGTCTGTAGAATAAAAGTTTGCAACACAAAAAGTCATGACACTCCCCACTACGATATATCGTAGTGGTTTACTAAGGTTACTATAAGAAAGAAACAAGTGTGAAGACTACTATAAGAGTAATTCCCCTGTGTTAAAGTACAAAGTAGAGTCTCCCCACTACGATATATCGTAGTGGGGGGGGTACACCATAATCATAATTTTTATATGGAGCCTTTACGTAGAACAAAAAGCTGTCAAATATAGTGTGTTTGATGGCTCTTGCCTTATTTTTGATATACCACGGGAATAATAGTACAATGTATTCTATATGGCAAAACTTATTGCAAAATTGCTTGTCGTGGCGCTTGCGTTTCTTTTTGCGGCATGGCTTGTCCCTGGCATTGAAGTTGCCGGTTTTTATACCGCGCTTATCCTTGCTGTTTTATGGGGGATTTTAAACCTTATTGTCCGTCCGCTTCTTGTCTTTGTAACCCTTCCCATTAACCTTATAACGTTCGGACTTTTCTCTCTTGTCATAAACGGTTTTCTTTTTTGGTTTTTGGGAACGTTTATAAAGGGATTTTTTGTGGAGGGATTCTTAACAGCAATTCTAGGGGCGTTCATTGTCGCATTGGCAATGTACCTTGGCAATGAATTTATTAGAGGGAAATAAGCTCTCTTTATACTATTATGAAAGAAACGCTTCTTATTATTACACTTATTGTGGTGAGCTCACTGCTGTATCTTATTCAGTGGATTTATTAGGATTACTCTCTATGGAATACACACCTACAATAGGATTGGAGATACATGCAGAACTAAAAACAAAGACGAAGATGTTTTGCGACTCTCCGAACAAGACACTTGGAGAGCGTCCTAACACAAATATCTGCCCTGTTTGTATGGGTCATCCGGGGACACTTCCCGTCATAAACAAAGAGGCGGTGAGGCATGTGTTGCGTGTTGGCACGGCGCTCCAAGGAGAGCTTGCTGATTTTACTGAGTTTGATAGAAAAAACTATTTTTATCCTGACATTCCGAAGGGATACCAAATCAGCCAGTATCAATATCCACTCGTACGGGGCGGAGTTCTTTGCGGTATTGCCATCACACGAATACACTTAGAGGAAGACACCGCTCGCTCGGTGCATCATACGGAGCATAGCCTTGTTGATTATAACAGGGCTGGAGTTCCGCTTATGGAGCTTGTAACCGAGCCAGTGGTAAAGAATGCACAAGAGGCGGGAGTGTTTGCTCGAGAATTACAACTTCTTTTACGGACACTTGGCGTAAGTGATGCAAATATGGAACGAGGTGAGATGCGTGTTGAGGCAAATGTTTCCATAAGCAAGACGAATACAGCAGGGGTAAAGGTTGAGGTGAAGAACCTTAATTCATTTAAGGCTGTTGAGAAAGCGATTGCCTACGAGATGGAACGGCAAAAAGAAGTTCTTGAAAAAGGAGGTGTGGTGGTGCAGGAGACGCGTGGTTGGGATGAAAAAAGTGAAAAAACTTTTTTACAAAGAATAAAGGAATCTTCAGAAGATTATCGCTATTTTCCTGACCCTGATTTACCTAAACTAAAGATTAGTGAAATTGAAGAATTTAATGAAAAGGAATTTAAAGAGAGTTTACCTGAACTACCATGGGTGAAGCGGGAGCGCTTGATGAATGAGTTTGGTGTGCAAGAGAGTACGGCAAACTTTTTTATACATACCTCTTTTCTTGTTTCATTTGCCGATGAGGTTATAAATCAACTGAAAGGAAACAAAGAGGGCTCTCTGCTGGCTCTCAATTATATATCATCAGATCTTGTTAATGTATTGGGGGAAGATGTAGAAAAAGTAAAATTTCTTCTTCCTCAAAATTTTGTGACACTCATACTAATGATCCAAGGAGGGGAGCTTTCTTCTCGTGGTGCAAAAGATATTTTAGCAATTATGGTGGAAAAAGGTGGGTCTCCAAAAGAAATTGCCAAAAAGGAAGGGTTAACACAAAAAAGTGACGAAGGTGAGCTAAAAAATATTGTTGAAAAAATTATTGATGAAAATAAAGAGGTGGTCTCGCAGTACAAGGAAGGAAAAGAAAATGCCCTACAGTTTTTAATTGGGCAGGCGATGAAGGAAACAAAAGGTTCTGCAAATCCAGAAATACTCAAAAAGTTATTTATTGAATCTCTCAATAAATAAAATACACACGTAAACTGGTAGGCATCAAGCTGGTGAACGTTCGACGTCCACCAATTTGTTTATTAATTATGGTTGATACTATATACACAAGTCAGACTTGTGTGGTAAGTTCTTCTCTTTGGTGGTATAACAAATTTTTGTTGTGGATGGTATAATAAAGTAATGAATCTCTTTGAGTTTCCGCCGTCACCGTGGGGTAAAATAAGACATAAATATGCAAACAATAGATTATAAGTTAATAGAAACAACAGGTTTTGGTTTTGCGACCGCGACCTGTCACTAACGGGATGAAAAAAATTAATGTTGCCATTAATGGTTTTGGACGAATTGGACGAGCCTTTTTTCGCCTTGCCAGCTTGCGTCCAGAAATAAATATTGTTGCTCTCAATGACCTCGCAGAGCAAAAGGTGGCACGCTATCTTCTTGAATATGATACCGTGTATGGACACGGGGGCTTTTCTACTTCCTATAACGAAGAAGGTAAGTGGCCGCGACTTATTATAAATGATAAACCAATCTTTTTTTTCAACGAAAAAGATCCAAAGAAATTGCCGTGGAAAAGTTTAGAGGTTGATATTGTTGTTGAAGCAACGGGCGTTTTTGCAAGCTATGCTGCATCTCAAGTACACCTTGACGCCGGTGCAAAGCGAGTTGTGGTGACTGCTCCGGTTAAAGATGAGCCAGCGCCGGGAATCTCCGGGAGTACGGTTTTAATGGGAGTTAATGAGGACAAGCTTAAGGTATGCGATATCTCTTCCAATGCTTCATGTACTACCAATGCAGGAAGTCCTGTGATTGCGATCCTAGAGGAGGCGTTGGGGATACAAAAGGCAATGCTCAATACCATTCATGGCTACACTGCGTCACAATCGCTTGTTGATAGCCCTAACAAGAAAGATTTGCGCCGTGGAAGAGCGGCGGCGCAAAATATCATACCCTCAACAACAGGAGCCGCGAATGCGACAACGAAAGCAATCAAAGCACTTAGTGATAAGTTTGACGGTATCGCAATTCGGGTTCCTGTCGTTGCCGGCTCAATTGTGGATATCACTTTTCTTTCAAAAAAAGATACGAGCGTGGAAGAGGTGAATAGCATTCTAGAGACCGCTTCTCGGGAAGAGCGGTGGAGTAAGGTCTTTTCAGTGACAAAAGAACCTATTGTGTCGTCTGATATTATTGGAAGCCCTTTTGCCTCAATTGCAGACCTTTCATTTACAAGAGTTGTTGATGGCGACTTAGTGAAGGTGCTTGCGTGGTATGACAATGAGATGGGATATGCAAATGCTCTTACCGAACATGTTATTAAAAGCGGATACTATGCGGTTGAAGGTAGAAAGTAATCTTGAAGTATAAATTACGAATTAAAGATTTATAAGATATGGTTATTTATGTCGGTGCGGATCATGCAGGCTTTGCGCTTAAGGAGGCGCTCAAGGTGTATCTTATGGAAAAAGGATACGAGGTTAATGACATGGGCGCTCATGAGTTTAAAGAGGATGATGATTATCCCGACCTTATCACTCCCCTTGCAAAAAAGATTGTACACGAAGCCAGCGCTGTCGGGATTATTTTTGGTGGATCAGGACAAGGAGAGGCAATGTGTGCAAATCGGGAAAAAGGGGTACGCGCTGCCGTTTATTATGGCGGGGATGAAAATATTATAAAACTCTCTCGAGAGCATAACGACGCAAACATCCTTTCGTTGGGTGCGCGATTTTTGAATGAAGAGGAGGCAAAAGAAGCAATCACTCTTTGGCTTGAGACACCTTTTTTAGATGAAGAACGCCACGCAAGAAGAATAAAAAAGATAGACCGTGAATTTTAATTATTTAATAATTTAAAACCCAATTACCTCTTATCGTATGGTTGAAATTATTCCCGCTCTTATGCCAAAGAGTTTTAGCGAACTGCGCGAGCACGTTGAGTTGTTTTCCGGGTTTGTGGAGAGTATCCAGATAGATGTGATGGACGGTGTTTTTGTGCTTGAGAAAAGCTGGCCATATAGCGAGGGCGTAGAAACAATGGAATCACTTCTTAAAGACGAGCAGGGGCTTCCTCTTTGGGAGAGCGTGGAGTATGAGATTGATCTGATGGTAGAGTATCCGCAAAGAGAAGTGCAGAACTGGGTTAATCTTTGTGCTTCGCGTATTATTGTGCATTACGAATCGCTTGTTGAACCAAAAAATACGCTCTTAACACTCCATGAATACCTACGCACACATCGCGAGAAAGAGGGGTCTCCTTCATTAGAGTTCGGGCTTGCTCTTGATATCGCAACAGACAATGAAAAGATTTACCCCTTGCTTGACTGCGTTGATTTCGTTCAATGTATGGGTATTGCAAAAATTGGTTTTCAGGGAGCGCCTTTTGATGAAAGAGTTATTTCAAAGATTAAAGACTTCAAAACGCACTTCCCTGCGCTTACTATAAGTGTTGATGGCGGGGTTAATGGTAAAAGTGCTCCTTTATTGAGAAGTGCGGGGGTGAATAGGCTTGTATCCGGCTCGTTCTTAATGAATGCACCTGACATATCTAAGGCAGTTGCTATACTAAAAGGACAAGAAATTTAACAGGAGAAAAAGAAAAGTTTAAAACTGCATAGATATATATTTTATGGTTTTCAACTTTCAACCATTTTATGCACCTTCTTCATGAAAAAAAAATAAAGGAACTTGAAGAAAAGGCGAATGAGATTCGTCAATCCTTGATTGAATCTCTTATTGTGGCCGGTTCGGGTCATACCGCAGGACCTTTAGGAATGGCGGATATTTTTACCGCGCTATACTTTCATGTACTTCATCACGACCCGAAAAATCCTTTAATGGAAGACCGTGACCGACTTATTCTCTCAAATGGACACATTGTTCCTATTCGCTACGCCGCGATGGCGCACGCAGGATATTTTCCTCTCTCTGAGCTGAAGACTCTGCGAAAATTTGGCTCTAAACTGCAAGGGCATCCAGAACGAGTCCGCCTGCCGGCACTTGAGTCAACCTCGGGTCCGCTTGGTTCGGGGCTCGGGCAGGCAGCTGGTATTGCATATGGCGCTCGAATGGACGGCAGGCGATTTCGGGTATATTGCGTAATGTCAGACGGGGAACTTCAGGCGGGCAACACATGGGAGTCTGCTATGTTTTCTGGTGTTAATGAACTTCATAATCTCACCGCAATTATTGACCGCAATAATATTCAGATAAATGGTATGACGGAGGATGTGATGCCACTTGAGCCATTGCGAGCGAAGTTTGAAAGTTTTAATTGGCATGTTATTGAGATAAACGGACACAACATAGAAGAGTTTGTTGATGCGGTGGGTGAGGCGGGGGCAATTTATGAGCGACCAACTGTTATTATTGCGCACACTATTCCCGGCAAGGGCATTTCTGATATTGAGTTTGATTATTCATGGCATGGCAAGCCACCGAACAAAGAGGAAGGGGAGCGATTTCTCAAAGAGTTGCGTACATTGGGAGGAAAGATAAAAAGTGAACATGAATAGAGATAACACCACTATACAAACCTGCCTGCCGGCAGGTAGGTGTATGCGAATAATACGAATACTATGAATTATGTTACATAAGGAAGCACATTTGGTGGAAAATATTTTTAATACAAAGTCTTTAAAAGCCGAGCCTACTCGTGATGGGTATGGTGAGGGCGTTGTTGAGGCCGGAAAACAAAATAAAGATGTGGTTGTTTTGTGCGCAGACTTGGCAGAATCTACTCGTTCACATTGGTTTAAAGAGACATACCCAGAGCGTTATATTGAGCTTGGTGTGGCAGAACAGAACATGGCAACCGTTGCTTCTGGACTTGCAAATTACGGCAAGATTCCTTTTATTGCAAGTTATGCCGCCTTTAACCCAGGGAGAAACAACGAGCAGATTCGCACAACAATTTCGTTGAATGAGGTGCCGGTAAAGATATGCGGAATGCACGCAGGGGTGAGTGTTGGCCCTGATGGAGCGACACATCAAGCGCTTGAAGATATTGCGCTTATGCGGGTGCAGCCCAATATGGTCGTTCTCGTACCTGCCGATAAGGAAGAGGCGAAACGGGCAACCATTGCCGCGGCAACCAACGGTAAGCCGACCTACCTTCGGTTTGCACGGGAGAAAACGCCGGTTTTTACCACAGAGAAAACTCCCTTTGAGATAGGAAAGGCGGAGGTGTTGTGGGAGGAAGAATCTCCGGAGGTTGCCATTATCGGGAGCGGGCCGGTGCTCTATAATGCGCTCCTTGCCGCGCATGAACTTTCTGAAGAAGGAATACGAAGTATTGTTGTTAATAATCACACCATAAAGCCGATTGATGAGAAAACAATCATTAGTGTCGCACAAAAAGCGAGAGCGGTTGTAACGGTTGAAGAGCACCAAGTTGCCGGTGGTGCCGGCTCTGCCGTTACCGAAGTTCTTGCGCAACATTACCCTGTTCCCATTGAGTTTGTCGGCGTAAAAGATCGGTTTGGCCAGTCAGGTGAGCCGGATGAACTTATCGCGCATTATGGGATGGATAAAAGTGCAATTATTGAAGCGGTAAAAAAAGTTATAGCACGAAAATAAAAATGTGTTAGTATAGGGCTATGCAATCAGAGGAAATTAGACGGCGTTTTATAGAATTTTTTAAAAAAAGAGACCACGCAGTAATACCGAGCGCTTCATTGGTGCCGCAGGATGATCCTTCGGTGCTTTTTACTACTGCAGGGATGCAACCTTTAGTGCCATACCTTTTAGGAGCTCCACACCCAAAAGGAAGACGCCTTGTAGGGGTGCAAAAATGTGTTCGTACGCAAGACATTGAAGAGGTTGGTGATAACACTCACGATACCTTTTTTGAAATGTTGGGGAACTGGTCTTTGGGGGACCCAAAATCCCCTGACGGGATTGGGCAAGGTTATTTTAAAGAAGACGCGATACGGTGGAGTTATGAGTTTTTAACCGCACACAAAGACAAGGGAGGGCTCGGGCTTGATAGCGAGAGGTTGTACATAACCGTTTTTGGGGGAAATGATAATGCCCAGCGAGATGATGAATCCGCTGAAATTTGGCAGAAACTTGGGATTTCTAAAGAGCGAATCTTCTTTTTAGAAGACAATTGGTGGAGTCCGGGGGAGAGTGGTCCGTGTGGTCCTGATAGTGAAATGTTTTATGATGTTACCGATAAAGGGCTTGGTGAGCTTTCTCATGAAGAATTTGTGGTAGCGGATGAGCGACAGATGTTGGTTGAGGTATGGAATGATGTCTTTATGGAATATGAGAAAAAAGACGGAAAAGTGGTTGGTAAGTTGGTACAGAAAAATGTAGATACAGGAGCAGGACTTGAACGCTTGGCGATGGTGATGCAGGGAAAGAATAATATTTTTGACACGGATTTATTTAATCCCGTAACTCAATACATCCAAAAAAACTCAAAAAAGTATGAAGAAAAAGCTGCTCGAATAATTGCTGACCACATTCGTACAAGCATATTCCTTGTTGCTGATGGTGTTTTTCCTTCCAATAAGGACAGAGGGTATATTTTACGAAGACTTATTCGTCGGGCGAGTGTTTATGCTCAAAAAATAGATATCACCATATCTGATCTTAATACTATTGCTATGATGTATGGCGAGCAGTATAAAAACACTTATCCTGAAGTTTTTGATGTAAGTGGCGGAGAAAACGAAATTATTGTTGAGCTAAAAAAATTCCAAGAAACGCTCGTTAAGGGGCTTAAAAAGTTTGAAGAAGGAATAGATCCTTTTATTCTTGCAACAACGTATGGTTTTCCCATTGAATTAACGAAAGAACTTGTAAAAGAGAGGGGAGCCGGTATTGATGAAGAACAGTTCAACCAAGAGATGAAAAAACATCAAGAACTTTCGCGGAAAGGGGCGGAGGGGAAATTTAAAGGAGGACTTGCTGATACCGACCCAAAAACGGTAATGCTTCACACCGCAACACATCTTATGCTTGCGGGGCTTCGTAAATATCTTGGAGACCATGTGCATCAAGCTGGTTCAAATATCACACCTGAGCGAACGCGGTTTGACTTTACGCACCCTGAGAAGGTGTCACAAGAAATTTTAAACAAAGTGGAAGCATATGTGAATGAAGCAATACAAAAAAATGCGTCCATTGAAATGGAAAAAATACCAAAGCAACAAGCCAAAGAGAATGGCGTGGAAGGAAGTTTTTGGGAGAAGTATCCCGACGAGGTGAATGTATATAAGGTGGTAGCCCCTGATGGAATTATTTATTCACAAGAGCTTTGTGGCGGTCCTCATGTTAGAAATACGGGTGAAATTAAAGGAATTTTTAAGATTACTAAAGAAGAGGCTTCTTCTTCTGGTGTAAGGCGCATCAAAGCAGTTTTAGAATAAGCAATTAGAAGCATCACTTGGAAGCTTCGCTTCCACGTGATGGTGTGTATATCATAAGCCACGAGAGCAGATTTCTAACCCAACCTCTCCCTATAATACGCTAGGGCGTATTATAGGGAGAGGTTGGGTTTTTGGTTGCTACGCAATTTTTGGGTGTTGAACGTCCGATAGATCTACATGGTGGCTTTATCTCCTTAATGATCACCACTAAAACTCTAACCATCACATATACACAAGTCAGACTTGTGTGGTAAGTCTACTATATATACACAAGTCAGACTTGTGTGGTAAGTGTAGAGAGACGCTGTCTTATGTCTTATGTCTTATGCCTTATATAAGTCGCATGCTGTATGTTTCGTGCTCTGTGTTGCATTTTTGAGAGTTTTTGCTACAATCCACTCTTGTATGGATCCCACTAGTGATAGGGGAAGCGGGATACTGGTCAAAGAGAAAAAATAGAATATTCAAAGACATAGTAGTATACATTAATTTAAGACGGAGATCAGTGATCTCCTACCACTAACGAGATGGAGAAAATAAATGAACCAGCAGTAAAAAAGAGTGATTCCCTCATTGAGGGGATGTTTGAGGTTGGTGCGCATTATGGCTATTCAAAATCTCGTCGCCACCCTTCTTTTTCAGCATGTATTTTTACGACAAAAAATGGTAATGATATTATTGATCTTGAAAAGACAAGTCTCTATCTCAATAACACACTTGCCTTTGTAAAAGAGGTTGCCGAAAAAGGAAAGACTATTCTTTTTGTTGGCACAAAGCCGGAAATACGAAAGACCGTTGAAGTTGCCGCACAGGAAATGGATGCTCCTTTTGTGGTAAACCGTTGGATAGGAGGGCTTATTACCAATTTTAATGAAATCAAGAAACGAGTAAAAAAACTTGATGAGCTTTTATCAAAGAGAGATAAGGGCGAACTTGATGTTTATACGAAGGTAGAACGAATGGCTATTGATGCTGAAATTGATGACCTTCTTGTGAATTTTGGAGGGGTTACTGCTATGAATAAAATTCCTGATGTTCTCTGTGTTGTTGACCCGCGACACGAGGCTATTGCCGTTGCCGAAGCACGAAAAAAAAATATTCCTATTATTGCACTTACTGGCTCTGATGGAAACCTGACGGGAGTAGAGTATCCCATCCCGGCAAATGATGCTCATGCCGTGAGCACTTCGTTCTTTTTAGAGAAGATCATTACCTGCTACAAAGAGAATTTCTCACTTCCTAAAAAGGAAGAGGGAGCGCCTCCTATTGAAAAAGAAGAAAAAAAGGTCTAAAAGTATTATTGATGTGGTATACTTTTTGGTGTGGCGCTTTTTATAGGGGGTTTGTATTGAGTGACGAAGGGTGAGTGAAATAAAAAAGTTATCTGTATGCTTTTATATTTCCAAACCGAGGAGCTACTAGAGCCCTAAAGGACTATATTTATGATTACTTCAGAACAAATTAAGGAGCTTAGAGAGAGAACGGGCATCTCTGTTATGCAGTGCAAAAAAGCACTTCAAGACGCAGGAGGTGATATGGATAAGGCATGTGCGATTCTAAAAGAAAAGGGCGCTGAAATTGCTTCAAAAAAGGCCCATCGTGCCACAGGATCCGGTGTTATTGATTCCTATATTCACTCTGATAATAAAATGGGTGTATTACTGGAGCTTCTTTGCGAAACGGATTTTGTAGCTAAAAATGATGAATTTAAGGAACTTGCCTCTGATATTGCGCTTCAGATTGCGGCAATGAACCCGAAATATATTTCTTCTTCCGAAGTACCGGAAGAGAAAAGGGAAGACAAAGAATATCTTAAAGAACATGTCTTACTCCTCCAACCGTTTGTAAAAGACCCATCGCAAAATATAGGAGATCTCATCGGGTCTGCTGTTTTAAAAATTGGTGAGAACATTACTATCTCACGATTCAAGCGCTACGCTCTTCTAGAGGGATAATAAAAAAAGATATGCAGTTAATACTCTTCCTCAGCATATGGGCAACTTCGCTTCTCGGGATTGTGCTTTTCTTTTTTCTTGCACATAGGGGAGTAAAGAAAGGAACTCCTTCACTTCAATCACGCAAGGAGTATGGTGGACTGCGTACCTTATTTTTTGAGAGTGTGATTGTTCTGGAAGAATCACTTATTCATTATGCCAAGAAAATCTATGATGAGATGAAGGAGTATTCAATCTCTGATATAAAAGAGTTTGTCCGTGAACAGATTCCTTTTGCCTTCTTAAAACAAAAACTCTCCCGTTTTTCCTATTTTAAAAAAGAAAAAGAGAGAGAAGAGGCGTCTCACTTTTTAAGGAGCATGCGCGAACATAAGGAAAATTATAGGAAAAACGGGGACTAGGGAATGGGTGTTGGTATGTATCTGGAGTTGCCTCTAAATATTAAGTGAGGAGACTGATGCGCTAGAATGCGTCGTTTTAGATTCCTCGCTCCTCGTCTTCAAGCCCCTAGCACCCAGCACCTAGAGTGCCACCTTAGCTCAGTTGGTAGAGCAACGGTTTTGTAAACCGTAGGTCGTCGGTTCGACCCCGACAGGTGGCTCACTAATAAAAACCAGCTTCTTGCCGAGGTTGGTTTTATGTTATAATGCGGTTTATATGAAAGAGGGGAAAGAATTGGATACTATCATTATAGAATCAAAGGAAGAGAAAAAACTTCATGAAAACCTAGAAAAGCGAAATGATGTAGGGGCAGTACGACTGAAACGTTTTCTTGGTATGCCTGATTTATCACGCACATCAGGGAGCCCCCTTAACGAAATTGTCAAAAGAACACTTGATGTAGAAGGTCTCAAAAACTTTGATGTTATAAAAGTTCCGGAGATAGTGCCGGTGGATATACTCTTTGACCTTTTTAATATGCCATCGGGACATCCGGCCCGAAGCACATCAGATACCTATTATGTTGATAAAACCAATGTCTTGCGTACTCACGATACGGTTTTTTGGTATTACTATTTAAACCACCCAAGCATCAAAGAAAAAATAAAAAACAAAGAATCTTTCGGTGCACTTTGTTTTGGTAAGGTTTATCGTAAGGATGAAATAGACCGTTCGCACATGAATGTCTTTCATCAGCTCGGCGGGATCTACCTTGCTCCGGAGGAAAAACAAACAGTTACGTTAGCTATGCTCAAGGAAATACTCTCTGATGTGGCACAAAGTATCTTTGGGAAAAATGTTACGTTTCGTTTTTATGACCACACTTTTCCTTATACTGATCCAAGTTTAGAAATGGAGGCATATATCAATGGTGAGTGGGTAGAAATGCTTGGGTCAGGATTACCGCGAAAGAGTGTCTTAAAAAACTTTGGGCTCACAGGCTATAATGGTTGGGCATTTGGATTTGGATTAGAGCGACTTGCGATTGCATCTATGGACCTTCCTGATATTCGTTTGCTCTGGTCAGGGGATAAGCGTGTAAAATGCCAATTGAAACTTGGACAGAAGTATAAACAGGTTTCTAAGTTTCCTCCGGCAGTTCGGGACATTTCTTTTCTCGTTAAAAACAACTTCGTTTTAAATGATTATTTTGATGCACTACGGGATATTGGAGAGGATTTGATTGAGGAGGTAGAACAAGTTGATGTATATCAGAATGAAAAAAAGTTTGGTAAAGATATGACAAGTTATACCTTTAGGATTATCTATCGTCACTTAAACAAAACTCTTACAAGTAAAGAAGTAAATGAACTTCATAAAAAAATTGAAGAAGTGACTGTTTCAGAGTTTGGAGGAGAAATTAGGGAATAGGTGCGTAGCTTATAATGAGCCAAGGAATGATTTAGAGAAAAGAAAAACCATCTCTTCGTTTCAAAAGAGGGGACTCTTTTTGCTGAGATTATTTATACAGAGAACCATAAAAATATAGCTCAACAAAGCCCCGTATTAAGGATTATTAATCCACAAAAAAAGCTTCATTTTCAGTCTATTTTGTGGTAAAATAAGAGCTCAGAAAGACCTCTCTTTAAGGAGGTTTCGTCTGCCGAGAGGCAGGCAAATTTTTGTTAAAAATGACTGAAAAAATGTCCCCAAAAGCTACGGCTGGGGCAAGTAAAAAAGCACATAAATACAACGCCGAGGAGATTACTGTTCTTGAGGGCCTTGAGCCTGTCAGGAAGCGTCCTGGGATGTATATTGGTACCACGGGGACCGATGGCCTCCACCACCTTGTTTGGGAGGTTTTTGATAATGGACGAGATGAAGCGATGGGAGGATACGCCGATCATGTTGAGGTAGTACTTTTGCCAGAGGGAAGGGTACGCGTGACTGACAATGGACGTGGTATTCCTATTGATATGCACAAGCAAACGAAACTCTCTGCACTTGAGACTATTATGACCACACTTCATGCAGGGGGGAAATTTGGCGGTGAAGGATATAAAATTTCAGGAGGACTTCATGGCGTGGGTGTTTCTGTAGTAAACGCACTTTCTATCTATGCGCGTGCTGAAGTGCATAGAGATGGCGCTCGTTATGCACAAGAGTATAGCGAAGGAAAGGCAACCAATACATTAAAAAAAATCAATGCATCAAAAAACACGGGAACAACAATTACTTTTATACCTGATACAAAAATTTTTAAGGACATCACATTTTCATGGGAGAAGATTATCGGACATCTTCGCCAACAGGCGTATCTCAGTAAAGGACTCCGAATTAGCGTTATTGATGCACGAGATTATAAAGAAAAAATTGATGAGTCTGAAGTATTCTTTTTTAAAGAGCTTAATTTAGACGTCCCCAGAGAGTCTTTTTATTTTGAAGGAGGCCTTCACTCAATGGTTGTTTTTTATAACAAGATTTTTAAACCGCTTCATAAAAATGTGTTTTATGTTGATGAAGAGTACGAGGGAGTGCAGGTTGAAGTTGCTCTGCAGTTTGTTGACGACATTTCATCACGGGAACTTGCTTTTGCAAACAACACCTATAATGCCGAAGGAGGAACTCATATCACCGGATTTAGAACTGCACTTACGAGAACGCTTAATGATTATGCACGAAAGAATGAAATTTTAAAGACGGGAGAAGATCCTCTCTCAGGAGATGATGTTCGCGAGGGGTTGACGGCGGTAATATCCGTGAAGCTTTTGGAAGTGCAGTTTGAAGGTCAGACAAAAGGAAAGCTGGGAAGCGTTGAAGCACGTGGTGCTGTTGAGAAAATCTTCGGCGAGGCTTTTGCTGGCTTTCTTGAGGAGCATCCAGAAGAGGCAAAGATTATTATTCGTAAGGTTATTTTAGCACTTAAGGCACGCAAGGCGGCAAAGGCGGCAAAAGACAGCGTATTACGGAAAGGGGCACTTGAAGGATTTATGCTTCCGGGGAAACTTGCGGACTGTCAGAGCAAGAAAATGGAGGAATCAGAGCTTTTTATTGTTGAGGGAGACTCTGCCGGCGGTTCCTCAAAACAAGGTCGTGATAGGCGTACACAGGCTATTTTACCGCTTCGTGGTAAAATATTAAATGTTGAACGAGCACGTCTTGATAAAATGTTAGCGAATGAAGAGATTAAGTCGCTCGTTATCGGTTTGGGGACAGGCATTGGAGACACATTTGATATTTCAAAACTTCGCTACGGCAGAGTCATTATCGCGGCGGATGCCGATGTTGACGGTGCGCACATTAGGACACTTCTTCTTACACTTTTCTATCGCTACTTTAAAGAGCTTGTTGATGGGGGATTCCTCTACATTGCTGTTCCCCCGCTTTATAAAATTCAACAAGGTAAAACGGTTGAGTATGCCTATTTGGAAGAAGAAAAAAATAAAATTCTAAAAAAACTTGGAGTTTCTCTTGGTGTGAGCGATGAAGTAAGTTCCACAGAAGAGCAGGAAGGAGAAGCGGTGAGTGAAGACGAAGATTTTGAGGAGACAGAAACCAAGAAAACTTCACAGCGTGGCACAGATGCAGGAGAAGAAGCAACGACAAAGAAAAAACCAATGAAGGTTTCTATTCAGCGATACAAGGGTCTTGGTGAGATGAACGCCGAAGAACTCTGGGAGACAACAATGAATCCTGAGACGCGCATCATGAAGCAGGTTACCGTTAAGGATGCGCAAGCAGCAGATCGCATTTTTGATATCCTGATGGGAACGGACGTGCCCTCACGAAAGACATTTATCCAAACACATGCAAAGGAGGCAGAAATTGATGTTTAAATTTTAGGTTTTTTGTACTACAACTCTCAAATCTTCGTTAAAAATAGTGTATAAAAAAGAACCGCTTTAAAAGCGGTTCTTTGAATCTTCACTGCCTCTCTTCCTGAAGTGCTGTTATAAAATAACGTACCTGCTCACAGGTGAGGTTGGCGTGCTCCTGAAGAATGGACTCAGCCACGTCAACAAGTTTTTCTTTTAAGTGGAGTATGTTTTCTTCAGAAAAAGGGCTCTCTACCAACTCCATAAGCTCTTCTTCGGAAATCTTTTTTAAGATGCTGTCAATATTTCTTCGAAAGGCAGAAGCCTCCCTATCAATCCAGCTATCTATTTCTTTATCCGTCTTATCGCTTAAAAGGAGAGCTGATTTTTCAAGACGTGTTGTTGTATCATCTACAAGAGCAAAAATCATTTTTAATTTACTCCTCTTTAAAGGGGGTGGTTTAAAATATAAAAAGACCAATCGTATCGCAGTCTCTCTTTACTATATTCCTTTTTAGAAATTTTTAAAGCCCCTCTTCAGTGAGTTTTTCCACAAAGAGGGAGAGAGACATTTTTCCAACCTTTCCTCTTTCGCGATGCTCAACGGTTACCTCATTTTTGGCAAGCTCATCATCTCCAATAACGAGAAAGTAAGGGATTTTTCCCATCTTGGCCTCTCGTATGCGTTTTCCGAGTGTTTCATTCTCATTGAAAAGTTCTACCCGTACACCTTCTCTTGTGAGGGAAGAGCCAATTCTCTCTGCGTATTCCTTGTGTACTTCGCTAATGGGTAGAACGACGACTTGTACAGGAGAGAGCCAGAGAGGGAATGCTCCTGCAAAATGCTCTATAAGAATTGCAAGAGCGCGCTCGTATGAGCCAAGTATGGCGCGGTGAATGATAACGGGAGTTTTTTTCTCTCCCTTTCTATCCGTATAAAGAATATTAAATCTTTTTGGAAGTGTGAAATCTATCTGGATTGTTGCAAGTTGCCATTCTCGGCCAAGCGAGTCCTTAAAAATAAAATCTAATTTGGGTCCGTAAATTGCCGCTTCTCCTTCAATTCTTTGCGCATTAAGGTTTAATTCTTGAGAGACCTCTTCAAGCATTGCCTCAGCATGTTCCCAGTCGGCATCAACCCCCACATAGTTGTCTTTTTTATTCTGGTCACGAACAGAGAGTGATACCCAATGATTCCCATAAAGACCTAATTCTGAATAAAACTCATCAATTGTTTGTACAATTCGTTTTGCCTCTTCCTTTACCGAAGAAGGCTCTAGAAAGATATGCCCATCATCAACGGTGATGGAACGAACGCGTGTAAGTCCGCCAATCTCTCCCGGCTTTTCATCGCGGTACTGCATTGTTGATTCCATATAACGGACAGGGAGATCTTTATAACTGCGTGGCTTAGAGGCATATATTTGAATATGATGAGGGCAATTAACCGGCTTCATAACAAATTCTCCATAGTGACTTACGACTTTTAACAACTCATCGCCAAACTTATCCGCATGTCCGGAGAGTTCATAGAGCTCCCTTTTTGCTATGTGGGGGATGGTTACGCTCTGCATCCCATATTTTTTACTAATCGTAGAGAGTTTTTCTTGCAGAAGAGTCCGTAGGAGTGTTCCTTTAGGAGTAAAAAGAGGCAACCCGCTCCCTACAAGTTCTGAAAAAACGAAGAGGTCAAGCTCACGCCCTAATTTTCTATGGTCGCGCTTTTTTGCCTCTTCCTCATGCGCCTTAAATTCTAGAAGCTCCTCCTTATTTTTAAACGCAATACCATAAATACGGGTAAGCATGGCGTTGTTCTCATCTGCACGCCAGTAAGCGCCCGCGATAGAGACAAGTCCGAATCCATCAGGTGCAATTTCATCGGTGCTCTCTACATGCCCACCGCGACACAAATCAGTAAATGAACCGCTTGTATAAAGAGTAATCTCTTCACCGTTTTCTATAATTTCTTTTATAAGCTCTACCTTATAGGGTGCTTCTTTGAAATATTCTTCTGCCTCTTTTTTGCTCACTTCTTTTTTTTTAAAAGAGAGGTTTTTCTTTATGAGTGAGCGCATTTCATCTTCAAGCATTGCAAGGTCTTCATCTTTAGGGCTTTCTTTTCCTCCAAAATCAAAGTCATAATAAAACCCATTTTCAGTAACGGGACCAATAGCAAGTTTGGCGTGGGGGTAGTGCTTTAAAACGGCCATTGCCAACACATGTGCAAGTGAGTGGCGAATTTTATAGAGGAGACTTTTTTCTTCCATACAATGCTTATAATAGGGTAATACTAAGGAGTTATCAAGTAAATTATTAAGAGAGAAGAGTTCTCATTGAAGGACTTGAATCTGTTATTACAATTTTTTTATCTTCTCCACCACCAAAGAAAGTTCCCCATTTCTATGAGAAATTTTACCATTGATTAAAAGCGCCACAGGTTCTTCTAAAAGATCGCGATGGAGTGCATAGGTGCGCGGGAAAATGACTGCATCTATCCTATCGTTTATGTCGGCTATTTTTGCAAACGCCATAGGCTCACCCTTTGAGGTAGTAATGGTTCGGATTTCTTCAAAAATACCGGCAACAGGCGTGGTAATCCCTTCTCTATAGTTACGCAGTCTTCCGATAGAGAGCTTTTTTTGTGCTATTTTTTCTTTATGTGGGTCAAGTGGATGCCCAGAGACATAAACTCCCAGTAGTTCTCTTTCCCAAATAAGCTTCTCCTCTAAAGTGAGTTTTTTTGCACCTTTGAGACGAAGCGAGGGGAGTGACTCTTTTTCATTCATTAGTGAGAAAAGTGAGCTTTGTGAATCTCCCATTTTTGTTTGTGATTTGCTATAGGAAAGCGCTTCTTCCATATTAGCAAGCATTTCAGCCCTTCCCTCCAATTTATCCAGTGCGCCACACTTGATGAGTGACTCTAGAGATTTTTTATTAAGGTTGCGATGATGGATTCTTCCAAGAAATTCTTCAAATGAGGTGAATTTTCCGTTTTTTCCCCGCTCTTCAATAAGAGCATCAGCTATCTCACGACCGAAATTCTTGATTGAGTAGAGTCCAAAGCGAATCTGGTCACCTAAAGAGACTTCTTTTTTTGAAGCGGAGTCCGGTGACTTTGAAGGAAGTCCAGGCTTGCTGGCTTTAATAACAGTAAAGTCTCCAAAACTCTCATTGACATCAGGTGGGAGGACAGGGATTCCTATACGAATACATTCCACAATAAGCTCGGAAATTTTCTGTGTATCGCCCGCATCGGCCGTAAGAACAGAAGCCATATATTCTGTCGGATAGTGCGTCTTCATATATGCAGTTTGGTAAGCAACCTTACCATAACTTGCGGCGTGGGCCTTGTTGAAACCGTATCCCTGAAATGGTTCAAAGAGGCTCCAGAGATGCTCGGCGTCTTTCTCACTCATCCCGCTATATTTTTGACACTTTTCAACAAAAAGAATATGTTGTTTTGCCATTTCTTCAGGATTTTTTTTACCAACAGCCTTTCTAAATTTATCTACTTCTCCCCAACTATATCCGGCAACTTTGATTGCACTCATAAGAAGGTCATCTTGATACACAAGTACGCCATGAGTGGTACTAAGAAACTCTTCCATTTTAGGGTGGGCGTACGTCGTCTCCTTTTGGGCATTTTTTCGTGCGATATATTCGTTTATGTTTTCCATTGGTCCAGGGCGATAGAGTGCGACCATAAGGTTGATGTCATGGATAGAGGTTGGCTTGAGTTCTTTTAAATAACGGGTCATACCTTGGCCGTTTAATTGAAAAAGAGCCAGCGTTTCTCCTCGTGTGAGTAGCTCAAATGTTTCCTTATCATCCATAGGTATTTTTTCGACATCAATATCCTTGCCGTAATTCTCTCTAACGCGTACGCGCGTATTAGAGAGAATGGTGAGGTTTTTAATGCCAAGAAAATCAAATTTCAGAAGCCCCATATCTTCAACGGAGTGCATGTCATACTGCGTTATAATCCGCTCTCCTTGCGGGTCATATTGAAGGGGAACAAATTCAGAAAGAGGTCGAGAAGAGATAACAACACCGGCCGCGTGAACGCTAATGTGCCGGACGGTCCCTTCAAGTTTTTTTGCCAAGTCAATAATCTCTCGTGCATCATCCTCTTGTTTATATATTTTTTCAAGTTCGGGGATCGTTGCGAGCGCACGGTCTATGGTCATGGGAAAGCCTTGTAAACCAAAAGGGATGAGTTTTGAGATACGATCACCTGTTGCATAGGGGTAGCCAAGGGAGCGCGCAACATCGCGCACTGCTCCGCGCGCCATCATGGTCCCGAAGGTGCCAATCTGAGCAACCTTATCTTCCCCATATTTATGCCGTGCGTACGCGATTACTTCATCACGCCTGTCATCAGCAAAATCCATATCAACATCCGGGGCCGAAGGACGCTCGGGGTTTAAGAATCGTTCAAAGGGGAGTTTGAAGTAGAGCGGATCAACATTGGTAATGCCGGTGAGATAAGAAACAAGAGAACCGGCGGCACTGCCGCGCGTTGTTGTTAAAATGCTTCGCTTTTGCGCAAAGTGGAGAAGGTCCCCTACGACAAGGAAGTAGGGTGAGTACCCTTTTGACTTGATAACATTAAGTTCATATTCAATTCTCTCACGTACTTCCTTCGTCTCCTTCATATTTTTCTTTTTGAGACCTTCATAGGTAAGGCGTTTAAGCTCCGAGTCGTAACTTGTCCCCTTTGGAATTTCATAGTTAGGAAAGTTCCAATCACCCATTGAGAGCGAAAGTGTGCACATCTCTGCAATTTTTTCTGTATTTTCTACTGCCTCGGGAATATCAGCAAAATATTCCTTAGCTGTTTTGGTATCAATAAAAGAAAAGCTGTCTCCCGAGAGCGAAAGACGGCGTGCATCATCAAGGTCGGTGTTTTGTTGAATTGCAAGAAGTGTCTCATGGGCTCGCGCATCTTCATCATGCAAATAATGCGAATCTTGAGTTCCCACAAGGGGAAGGTTATGTTTTCGAGCAAGGTCAATGGTCGCTGCACGTACTTCAAGGAGTCCCTCAATATTGGGGTGGTGCATTATTTCAAGAAAGTAACGGTCTTTACCAAAGATGTCTTTATATTCAGCAATCACTTCTTCAGCACATTCCATATTTTTATTCTCAAGAGCACGTGAGAGTTCGCTTGCCATACAGCCAGAGAGACACACGAGTCCTTCGGAGTGCTGGCGCAAGAGCTCTTTATCAATTCGTGGCTTGTAGTAAAATCCTTCCAAATGAGAAAGTGAGACGAGCTTCACAAGATTACTATAGCCTTTCTCGTTTTGCGCAAGAAGGGTGAGATGGTAGCGCCGATTATCAATGCCCGCTCGTTTTTCATACATACTCCCTTGTGCAATGTACGCTTCAAGACCAATAATGGGTTTGATGCCCTCTGTTTTGCATTTTTTATAAAATTCAATCGCTCCATAGAGCACGCCATGATCGGTAAGAGCGAGCGCGGGCATTTCATATTTTTTTGCTAAGTCAACCATCGGTCCCACCTTGGAGAGGCCATCCAAAAGAGAGTAGTGTGAATGAGTGTGTAAATGGATGAAGGAAGACATGGTATGCTAATAGTTATCAGTATAGCACACACTTTCTATGGTAAGGACGAAGGCGTACAAGTATATAATTGGTGCCGATGAGGCAGGACGCGGACCCTTGGCAGGGCCTGTGGCTGTTGCTTGTGTAAAAATGGTAGCTTCCTTATATGATGAGGAGGCGCTTTTTTCTCGCTTTGCATATCTGAATGATTCAAAGAAAGTAACACCAAAACGACGTGAGGTGCTCTATGAAGAAATAAAGAAGGCCCAGAAAGAAAAAATACTTTCAGTAGCTCTCTTTTTTACTTCAAACAAAGAAATAGATAAAAGAGGTATTATGAAGGCGACCCACGCCGCACTTCACCGAGGGCTCTTCAAATG
Source organism: Minisyncoccota bacterium (assembly GCA_040879685.1). GTDB lineage: Bacteria > Patescibacteriota > Minisyncoccia > Phycocordibacterales > UBA2135 > JBBDJW01. The sequence goes on from JBBDJW010000005.1 coordinate 27,103, forward strand.
CACGAATAATCCGGAGGACGCCCACGTATTACTTGATGGAACGCTTACGGCCCCCGATGTGTTTGTAAGACAAAAAACAATTATTCATGGAGACGAGAAAGAACCCTTAATCATGCTCGCTTCAATTGTTGCTAAAGTTTCTCGCGATAGGGCAATGTTTGCCTTGGCACAGGAGTACCCGCACTATGGTTTTGAGAAGCATAAGGGATACGGGACAAAAGAGCACACGCGTGCACTTTACCGTTACGGTCCTTGTCCAGCACATCGTATAAGTTTTCTCTCTCGGATTTTAAAATAAAAATAGTCCTTTGATATTCTTTGTAGAGTGTTTTTTATAACCATAGAGCGCCCACCAGCTATTTCAAGGCTCTCTTAGAAAGTTTGTCTGGGAAGAGATTGAAGCCAACCCTCCTTCTCGGTGGAAACTAAAACGAAGATGATGTATCGCGGGCTAGGTATCTGGAGGCTTTTTCTTTTAAATTTAAACGGCCTAAACCATTGCTTTTTTGAGGACTTTATGTAATACTAGGCAATTATGTCAGTACGAATGAGGCATACGAGAGGCCACACAAAAAACAGGCGCTCTCACCATTTCTTAAAAGAACCGTGTCTTGCCACGTGCGGAAAGTGCGGAGAAAAGCACCTCTATCACAGAGCGTGTCTTTCTTGTGGTACCTACAAAGGTAAAGAAGTTCGTGTTTCTGCAAAGACTCGTACGAAGAAAGATGAGAAGAAGGCATAATTTTCTTCTGTCACATTTATTGTTGAAGGGAAGAGGGAGTGCGCTTTTATATATGGCGAATAGGCACCTTTCAAGAAGTATTGTAATGCAGACCCTCTTTGAGTGGGATTTTATGCACTATGATACGACAAAAGCACAAGAAATCCTTGAGCGTAATGCTAAGGAGTTTGCTCCCGGATTGCCTCAAGAGGCACGTGCGGGAGATTTTTCATTTACAAAGAAACTTCTTGAAGGAATTCTTAAAAAACAAAAAACACTAGACTCTCTCATTGAGAAAGCAGCACCTGAATGGCCTCTTTCTAAAGTATCTATTGTTGACCGCAACGTACTTCGTATAGGTCTCTACGAACTTCTCTTTGGAGTGAAGGGAGAGGTACCTCCTAAGGTGGCAATTAACGAAGCAATTGAACTTGCAAAAACGTTTAGCGGGCTCAATAGCGGAAAGTTTATTAATGGAGTGCTCGGTAGCGTCTATCGTGAGTTAGGTGAACCAGGAAAAAACGACAAGCCAGTAAAAAAGAACCACAACATTGACCCAGCGAAAATGCCTATTTATAAAAAGGGCGGGGCGGTTATCTACAGTATTCATGAAGGAGTTGTGCATCTCGCCCTTGTCCACGATATCTTTGGCCGTTGGACATTATCAAAAGGAGGGATTGAAACCATGGGTGACCAAAAGGAATTGACAGTAAAAAAAATTAAAGAGGAAATCGGTATTACTATTACAATAGAAGATACACTCGGAGAGAATGAATACATCGCCTCTGATCCTCAGGAAGGCAAGGTTCGCAAACAAGTAACCTACTATCTTGCGAGCGCCTCTTATCAAACGCTTACGCTTGGTGAGACCGGGGGACTTGATGATGTAAGATGGTTTCCACTTGCTGAAGTGCCATCGTTGAGGATGTATGATGATATTTTGCCGATTTTAACAAAAGGCATTGAGAAGATAACAAAAAAGAAAAACCGTTCAGAAGAAAAAAAATAATCATGAAAGACTTTTCAGAATTTGAATCCATTTCCGCTGTTTCATTTAAAAACAAAGACCTCCTGAAGCAGGCCTTTCTTCATCGTTCATATTTAAATGAGCATCCTGAAGAAACATTAGGTAACAATGAACGCCTTGAATTCCTTGGAGACGCCGTTTTAGAGCTTGTAGTAACAGGGTATCTCTTTAACCGGTTTCCAGAGAAGCCAGAGGGGGAGCTTACCGCTTATCGTGCAGCGCTTGTTAATACACAAAGTATCTCAGAGGCCGCACGACGATTGTCTATGAACAACTTCCTTCTTCTTTCAAAAGGTGAGGCACGTGACACAGGAAAGGCACGAGACTATATTCTTGCAAACACCTTTGAATCGGTCATTGGCGCCATATATCTTGATTGCGGGTATGAAGAAGCGTATGAATTTATTAAAAACAATCTTTTTCCACAACTTGATGAAATTTTAGAAAATGGCTCATGGCAAGATGCGAAAAGTAAATTTCAAGAACGTGCACAAGAGCACGAGGGAATTACGCCTGTCTATAACCTCCTTGAAGAAAATGGTCCCGATCATGCAAAGAATTTTATTGTCGGTGTATATTTGGGAGATGTACTGAGAGGAGAGGGAGGCGGGGGGTCAAAACAACAAGCCGAGCAGGAGGCGGCGCTTGATGCGCTTAAAAAAAGCGGTTGGGAGTAAGCGAAACGTATACATGTATGTACTTGAAGAGACTTCATCTTTCTGGTTTTAAATCATTTGCTCGGGATACTGAGCTTTCATTTACTACTCCTATAACAGCAATTGTTGGACCAAATGGTTCAGGGAAGTCAAACATTGCAGAAGCGATTCGTTTTGTACTCGGTGAACAGAGTATGAAATCCTTACGCTCAAAACGAGGTGAAGACCTTATCTTCAACGGTTCAAAAACGCTCTCCCGCGCAAGCAAGGCTAGTGTTGCAATTTCATTTGATAACACAAAAAAAACTTTTCCACTTGATTATGACGAGGTGGAGCTAAAACGAGTTGTGTATCGTGATACCACCAATCAATATTTTTTAAATGGAAAACGGGTACGATTGAAAGATATTATTGAAACACTCTCGGCGATTCATATTGGTGCGTCAAGTCATCACATTATCTCGCAAGGAGAGGCAGACAGAATTTTAAATGCCTCCATCAAAGAGCGAAGAGTAATGATTGAAGATGCACTTGGGTTGCGTATTTATCAATATAAAAAAGCAGAAAGCGAACGAAAACTAGCAAAAACAAAAGAAAACATAAACCACGTTGAGGCACTCAACAAAGAAATTACTCCGCACCTCAAATTCTTAGAGAAACAAGTAAAGAAAATAGAAGAAGCAGAAGTTTTAAAAAAGGCTCTTATAGAGCTTTATAAGGAATATTTTGCTCTTGAAGAAGGATACCTAACACATCACCGTCTGCTTCTTGGCAAAAAGCGACATCTTCCTGAGGTGGAGCTTAGGGAGGTAGAGACACAAATAAAAGAGAGCGAGGAGGGCCTCTTGGTGCTTGAAGGAGGGGAGGTTAAGAGCCAAAAGAGAATTGACCTTGAGGAGAAACTTTCTAAAATTGCCAAAGAAAAAGATGAGCACTCCCGCCGCCTCGGGCGTCTTGAGGGAATGCTTCTCTATGAAGAGAAAAGGAAGAAAAGGGCACAAAAAGAACCACGGGGAGAGAGAATAGAGATAAGCGCTTTCCACTTGCGAGATTTTATTGGTAAGCTCAAAAATCTTATTAAGGAGGGAGAAGGGCTTAGAGACAGTGCTTCTTTGTCGGGGCTTTGGGAGAGAATGAAAAACACCGCAGAGGCATTTTATCAGCAGTATGAAATTGTTGCCCTCTCTGAAGAAAAACAAGAAGAGACTAAAATTGATGAAGAGGCTTTGTCACACCAAGAGAATGAGGAAGATACCTATGAGCACCTTGTGTCGCAAAAGCGGTTACTTGAAGAAAAAGAACGAACACTGACTTCCGAGGAGAGGGATCTGCAAGAGAAACGAGAGAAACTTACACACACTATTGAAAAAGAAAGGGTGGAGGAGCGGGCAATTGAACAAAAATTATTTTCTCTACGAACACGAAAAACAGAGCTTCTTTCAGAAATTGAAATGGTGGGGGTCCATGAAGAGAGGCTCACTGAAGAAGAGAGGCGTTTTAACGTGGAGAGAACGGAAGCTGGGCATCTTCTCGGCCTTTCCTCTCTTCGTTATGAAAAGAAAACTTTCTCTGAATCAGTTGATAAAGAGGCGTTACGTATCTCACAGGAAGAAAAAAGAAGAAAGGCGGAGAGAATGAAGGTTAAAATAGAAGACCTTGTTGGGGGCGGGGGAGACGAGCTCCTTGCTGAATATGAGGAGGTAAAAGAGCGGGCAGAATATTTAGAGAAAGAGCTTGTTGACTTGAGAAAGAGTACGGGAGCGCTTCTAGAACTTATTGGTGAGCTTGGAGAAAAAATTGACAAGGAATTTAAGGAAGGCGTTTTAAAAATAAACAAAGAGTTTGGAAAGCTCTTTGAGACTATGTTTAGCGGGGGTGTTGCTAAAGTCGCATTAATTTCTCCGCCATCAAAACGAATAAAAAGAGATACAGAAGTTGAAGACGAATTTATAGAGGGGGGAGAGGAATTTGAAGAAGAACAAGAGGAAGGTATTGATATTGAAGTTTCCCTTCCTCATAAACGCCTTAAAGGACTCCATATGCTCTCAGGAGGAGAAAGAACACTTACCTCTATTGCGCTCATCTTTGCACTCTCTTTGGTCAATCCGCCACCATTTTTAGTACTTGATGAGACAGACGCTGCTCTTGACGAGGCAAATTCAAGAAAATATGGAGAGGTGGTTAAGGAACTCTCAAAAAAGACGCAATTTATTATCATCACTCATAATCGTGAGACAATGAATACCGCGCATGTACTCTATGGCGTCACCTCAACTTTCGATGCGGTGTCTAGAATTCTTTCTCTTAAATTTGATGAGGCCGAGGAGTTGGCACAAAGTGTGTGAGCATGTAGTTTTTAGGTGATCAGTGCCTAAGAGTCTGAGAGAGGGGTAAGAATTATTAAAATCTAAAATTCAAATACTCCAGCACCCTAAGCTTCTCTTCGCAAAGCCAAGGATTGCAAGCTCTCTGTTAGCGTCTATTTTCCATTGCCGCCTTAATGGTGTCGGCATCTGAATACTCAAGTTCAGTGCCCGTTGAAAGTCCACGACCTAGTGTAGTAATAGTAAAACCGTGTTTTTTCGAGAGTGGGATAAGATAACGCCTAATTTCATCTCCTGTGTGATCGCCCTCGGGGTTTGCAGAGAGCGCAATAATAATTTCCTTTAATCCTTCTTCACGCGCGCGTTTCTCTACCAAAGAAGAGAGCGAGTGTAGGTAGGGTTCGCTCTCGTCTGTGTTTCTAAGCGAGAGAAGTCCGCCGAGTACAAAATATTTTCCTTCATAGAGAGAAGCTTTTTTGACCGCCTCCATATCAATATCTTTTGCGACAATCATTAAGAGTGAACTGTCGGCATTTTTATCAGAACAGGTAGCGCAGTAATTAGAGACGCCCTCAAAATAGCTGTGGCAAGACTCACACTTTATCATAGTGCTCTTAAGATTTTGTAGATTTACAACTAATTCTTCAATGAATGTGGGATGGGTGCGTAGCAAAAAATAAACAAACCGCTCAGCTTGACGGCTTCCAATACCAGGAAATTTCATAAAAAGTGACACGAGTTTATCTTTCGTTCTCATGGGGTATTAAAATTCTTCTCCACGGGATTCCTCACCCTCACTTTGGATGCCAACATCTTTTTCAAGAGATATGAAGGTCGCTCTCTTTTCATCAAAGTAAAGTTCTATTTTACCGGTTGGTCCGTTACGGTGCTTCTCTATGTGAATCTCTGTGATATTGGTCTTCTCTTCATCATCACGATATTTATCATCGCGGTGGATGAACATTACCACATCAGCGTCTTGCTCAATGGAGCCAGAATCACGAAGGTCGGAAAGGCGTGGCTTGTCGCGACGGTGCTCAATGGCACGTGAGAGCTGTGAGAGAGCAATGACAGGGATATCAAGCTCGCGAGCAAGTCCCTTAAGCGAGCGAGAGACTTCTGATACTTGGTGCACCATCATCTCATAATTTTTAGTAGGGGTAATAAGCTGAAGATAATCAATAATAATAAGCTGAAGATCATGCTCTCGCTTCATCTTTCTTGCAATACTGCGAATTTGAAGGATTGTTAACGAGGATTGGTCATCAATATAAATTGGTGCTTGTGAGAGAGTGTCAAGCGCTGTTCGGATACGGGAGAAATCTTCGTCATTGGAAAGTTGTCCTGTGCGGAGTTTCCATGCATTAACGCGAGACTGTGCAGCGAGCATCCTGTCTACAAGCTGTTGTGAGCCCATCTCAAGCGAAAAAATGCCTACAGGGATATTATGTTCACAGGCCGCCTTTCGTGCAATATCAAGGGCAAGGGTTGATTTTCCCATTGAAGGACGCGCGGCAAGAATGACAAGGTCTGATTTTTGAAATCCTGAAAGTAAATCATCAAGCGCCTTGTAACCGCTTGGGATGCCTCGCATCCCCTTCTCGCCCTTATGAAGTTTATCAAGCCTGTCCCATGCTTCAGCGAGTGTATCTTTCAAAGTAATAAATGTTTTTTTGGAGCTTGTATTGTTAGTGATTTCAAAAATTTTCTTCTCACACTGATCCATGAGATCTTCAATTTCCCTGTCTTCATTAAAGCCTAGCTCACCGATAAAATCAGAGGCATTAATAAGCTCTCGAAGAATATGTTTCTTTTGTATAATTTCAGCATAGTGTTTTACGTTTGTAGAAGAAGGAACCGCACTAACAAGTTCAGTTAAGTATGAACGGCCTCCAACTAAGTCAAGTTTCTTCTGGTCTTCCATGCGAGAGGAGAGAGAGAGAAGGTCAATAGGCTCTTTTTTATTGTGGAGCCAAAGCATCACTTCATAGATAATTTTATGTTTTGAGGCATAAAATGATTCAGGAGTAACAGTTTCGCCAATTTCAAAAATCGCATCAGGACGAAGCATAATAGAGCCAAGTAATGCCTTTTCTGCTTCAAGAGCTTGAGGAGGAACGCGCGTTCCTGTTGTTATTTCGTTATAAGGAGACTTCTGCGCCATTTCTTTATGGTAGCACAGAGGAAGTGCTGAGGCATCTTGAGGGACCTGTAAAACATGTGTTTAAGTTGGGGACTAGGGGCTAGCTAGGAGGCTAGGACTCGGAGTGATATCTTTATTTCGGTTGTTGTTGGGCCGGAGACTAGGAACATTACCTCGCCACCCTCTTTAAAGTTTTTTTGTTATCTCTTGACCTTCGGGCGTGTCTTTCACAGAATATCCCGCTTTTTCTATTTTTTTGCGAAGTGAATCAGAGCGTGCCCAATCTTCTTCTTCACGTGCTCCCTTTCTCTCATCTGCGAGAACTTCAACGTGAGCGGGGAGAGGTTCTTTTTTGAGATCAGCAAACCCAAGTCCAAAAACTCTATCAAAGTCTTTTAACAACTCTTTTTTTTCTTTTTCACCCAATCCATCATCTTTTACTATAATCCAAAGAAGAGCAAGAGCCCCCGGGGCATCAATGTCATCCTCAATATACTCTTTAAATCTATCTCCATATTCTTTTGCTCTTTCTTCTCCTCGAGAATCAGTTTCATCAAGTGAAAGATAGAACAGAGAGAGTTTTGAAAGACTACGTGATGCTCCCTCAAGCGCCTCCCATGTAAAATTAATAAGAGTACGGTAGTGGGCACCAAGAAGTAAGTAGCGATAGGCAAGAGGAGAGATTCCTTTCTCACTCACATCAAAAAGTGTAGTAAAATTTCCTAATGATTTAGACATCTTTTCATTTTCTATCAAAAGATGGTTATTATGCATAAAGTAACGAACAAATGTTTTCCCCGTTGCGGCCTCTGATTGGGCAACTTCATTGGTGTGATGTGTTGGAATATGATCTATACCACTTGTGTGAATATCTAATGTCTCACCAAGGTACTTCATTGCCATCGCTGAACACTCAGTATGCCACCCTGGAAACCCTTTCCCCCAAGGAGAATCCCATTCTTGTGCGCGGTGTGTATCCTTTTTTGAAAATTTCCAAAGTGCAAAATCTGTTGGGTATTTTTTTTCGGGATTTTTTTCTATACGTGCGCCCTCACGTAATCCAGAAATATTAAGTCTGGCAAGTTTCCCATAGTCGGGGAATTTGCTCGTATTAAAATAAACACCATCACGTGTGGTATAGACATACCCTCTTTGCTCCAACTTTTTAATAAGAGCAATCTGTTCAGGAACATGTTCTGATGCTTTCGGAAATTCGGTACCCTTTGTTTTAATGTTGAGTGCGGCAAGGTCTTTTTTAAAACTCTCCATATAAAACGTAGCTATCTCTTGTGGCGTTTTCTTTTCTTTAACAGCCTTTTGCAAAACCTTGTCTTCTCCTTCATCCGCGTCGGTTGTGAGATGCCCGACATCTGTTATGTTGATAATTTGCGAGACCTTAAAACCTTCATATTCAAATATTCTGCGAAGTGTGTCGGCAAAGATATAGGCACGAAGATTCCCAAGATGAACAAAGTCATATACTGTTGGTCCGCAATGATACATAGAAACGTGTCCTGTGTTACGTGCGACAAAGAGCTCCTTGGTGCGTGTTTTAGTATTGTAAAGATAAAGAGACATACATAAAGTATATCACAGAGCACGAGTCATATAATACGTAGTATGTTAGCCATGAGGCAGGAGGGGAAATTAAAAATTATCATTAGCCAAAGACCTTAATCACTAATCATTGAATTGACCACACGCTCTTCCTCTGAGATAATAGAAACTTATGAAGATGAAAAAAACATCTCTTTTCCGATTTCTCCTCATCACGCTCATTCTTATAGGAGGATCTTTTTTGCTGGGTTTCTATTTTGGTGAGCAGTCAGTCTCATATAAAGAGCGGGTCAGAGATATCTCCGAGAAAGACCCCTCTCTCCAATTCGGGGCGGTAGTAGTGAGTTTTGAGCCATTTTGGAAGACATGGAGTGTAATAGACGAGAAATTCGTAAGCACAGGGACAACAACCGCAGAGGATCGTGTATGGGGCGCAATAGAGGGGTTGGTAAATTCATTGAATGATCCGTATTCTGTTTTTCTTCCACCTGATGACGCGGAGATTTTTAACGAGAATATAATCGGTAATTTTGGAGGAGTTGGCATGGAGATTGGTATCCGTGATGGCGTGTTAACTGTTGTTGCACCACTCAAGGATACACCAGCAGAAAAAGCGGGAATAGAGACAGGTGATAAGATTTTAGAGGTTGATGGTGTTGTTACCACTAAAATGCGCACCGACGAAGCGGTGAAGCTTATTCGGGGAGAGATGGGCACTAAAGTTGAACTTACCATTTCACGCGAAGGGGTAGAAGAAGCTTTTATTGTTGAGATTGTTCGCGGAAACATCTCTATACCTACCATAGAGACAACACTGCGAGATGATGGGATTTTTATGATTGAGCTTTACAGCTTTACTGCTGTCTCGCCACAGCTTTTCGAACAGGCACTCCAGGAGTTTGTTTTGAAAGGGAATGGAAAACTCATTCTTGACCTGCGTAATAATCCCGGTGGCTTTTTAGATGCCGCGGTTGATATGGCAAGCTGGTTCTTGCCGGCTGGTACAATTATTGTTTCTGAAAATTTTGGTGAAAAGAAAGAAAGTGTTACGTATAGAAGTAAAGGGTATGATATTTTCAATACCGATGTACTTAACATGGTAGTTCTCATAAACGAAGGCTCTGCGTCTGCTTCGGAGATTTTGGCAGGAGCACTTTCCGAGCATGGTGTTGCGACACTTATCGGTGAGCAGAGTTTCGGAAAGGGGAGTGTGCAGGAGCTTGTAAAGATTACTAAAGATACCTCTTTAAAGATTACTGTTGCAGAATGGAAAACACCGCAAGGAAAATCATTCAGTAAAGAAGGGCTTATTCCTGATATTGAAATTGAACTGACAACAGAAGACAGAGAGGCAAACCGCGACCCGCAGGTTGAAAAGGCGGTAGAGTTTTTGTTAGAGTAGAAACATCATGCGTATTATTTTGTTACAAGATATTGCCAAGATAGGCAAAAAATATGAAGAAAAAAATATTGCAAACGGCTATGCTCGCAACGCTCTTATTCCGCAAGGTAAGGCCATACTTGCAACGCCTGAAAACAGGAAACATGTTGCCACAAAAAAAGAGGTGAGAGAACAAAAGTGGCAGGATAAGGAAGAGCGCTTAGAGAAAGCACTCTCCGGTCTTTCAGATGAAAAGATCACCGTGAGGGTTAAGGCGAATGAAAAAGGACACCTTTTTGCAGGTATCGGGAAAGAAGAGATAAGTGCACTTCTTAAAAAAGAGGGGATTATAGATATTGAGCCACGCTTTATTGAGTGTGACGGAGTGATAAAAGAAGTAGGAGAGCATAGTGTTGGACTTTATTTAGGTGATAAAAAAGGAGAGATAGTGCTTAGAGTTCAGGCTGAAGAGTAAAAAAATAAACGACTCAATTCATGAGTCGTTTATTTTTTTTACTTCCTTTATATGGTTCCTTGGTGGAATCTTTATTTCACGTTTGCTTGTTTTTTGCGGATGATCTTGCCGGTAAAATGTGTTTTTCGGACAGAGGTAAATTTTACAATACCATCTTTAAGAGCAAAGAGAGTGTGATCTTTTCCTGCACGAACATTTTCTCCAGGGATAATTTTTGTCCCTCGCTGACGCACGATAACAGAACTCCTTTGCGCCTTCTGGCCGTCGTAGAGTTTTGTACCAAGATATTTTGGGTTTGAATCTCGAAGATTTTTTGCAGAACCTCCGGCTTTTCTATGTGCCATAATCTCTTTAATCTCTTTTTTTACTGGGCATATTTCTTTTTAGGTGTATGCCTCCCAAGAGATTTTTTATCTGTTATACTAGAATAATGTTGACTATCATACAGAATTTTGTTTTAAAAATCAAGTCTTTTCGCGACATGATGAATCGCAGAGAAGATCTTTTTCTTGTAACCCTTATTGTCCTTGTGGGGCTGGGGAGCTTCGGTCTTGGAAGACTCTCGGCGATAGAGCAAGGTGAAGTAAGAATAGAGTCGGTATCGGCGCTCTCTAGAGATGCGACTGGCTCGCTGGAAGATCAAGGAAAGGGAGGTTTTGTGGGTTCAATAAACAGCACAAAATATCACGCACCGTGGTGCTCGGGAGCTTCACGTATTGCACGAGAAAATGAAATTTGGTTTGCTTCAGAAGAAGAGGCACAGCGGGCAGGGTATACTCCGGCGGCAAACTGCAAAGGAATTTAATTTAGTCAGCAATTATGTTACGATTATTGATATGAGAGAAGATGTTGCACGAACATTAGAAGAGGTAGATAGGGGAGCTGAAGCACCGAAAGGGGAGAAGTATATCCCCAATAAGGTGAGTTTTTGGCGTCTCATTGCTATTTTGAGGGAGTTTCAAAAGGGATTTAATCTTATTCAAAAATATTCACTTGCAGTGACATTTTTTGGATCTTCTCGGGAGTGTCTCTCAAAAGAAACATACGCAGAAGTTACTAAACTCGCTCGCATACTTTCAAAAGACGGCTTTACCGTAATTACCGGAGGAGGTGGGGGTGTTATGGGTGCGGCAAACAAGGGGGCTCATGAGGCAGGAGGGGATTCTGTTGGGGTAAATATTAAACTTCCTCATGAACAAAATCTTAACAAGTACACAACAGATTCTAAGGAATTTAAATATTTCTTTATTAGAAAGATAATGCTCTCGTTTGCTTCTGAAGCATATATTTTTTTCCCTGGAGGTTACGGTACCTTAGATGAGTTTTTTGAGATTATTACACTTATTCAGACAAAGAAAATTCAACCGATTCCTGTTGTGCTTGTGGGAAAGAGTTATTGGTCTCCTCTTATAGAGTGGATAAACAAAACACTTTATGAAAAAAAAGGCACGATTAATAAGGAAGATTTAGAAATTTTTTTTCTTGTTGATAACGCCGAAGAAGCACACAAAGCAACACATCTTCTTCTTAAAAAACTTTGTCCAACGTGCCTCGCTGACCATGGAGTAGCGGAGAAATGTGAGTGAACAGAGCGCATAGTTTTTAGATTTTAGGATGCATCTCACCGTCGGGAAAGACAAGGTGGGTGCAAATGATTAAAAAAACGATAGGGGATAGGGTTTTTGCGCCCTTGTTTCTCTATCTTATCGTGTCGCACAATATACATTTTACGTAGGTAAGAATATCAATAAAGAAGGTAATAGTTACTACCTTCTGAATTTTACTTTCTAATTCCTACTTCTAGTTTCAACAGTTGTAATTTTCCGAAAGTTATAGACCTTGTGACGTAACACCTCTCGTTACCGTGTTATACTTCCGAAGTATAATACGGTAACTGAGAAGTCCGACTCCTCAGTAACTCCTCAGTAGAGTGCTCAATACAAAAAATATTCCTAAAAACTCCCCTATGCCTTTCCATTCCATATACACAAGTCTGACTTGTGTGGTAAGGAATGATGGTGAGAATGCACTTCAAATTCGGTAAACAGATAAATAGGTAAATACTACTCAAGACATTGAAAGGCTTCATAAAGACGACGCGCTTTCTTATCCCCTTCTTTTGAAAAAACATTCTCAAGCGCGCATAAAAAAGTAAAAAGTAATGCGTGCCAATCACAATACTCCAATATTCTATAGAATGTTGGAGTATTGTGAAGAGTGTTTTTTATAAAATCAGCGTGTTATTACCGGAGCGTTCAGCTCAAAATCATGCGGCTCTCCTACTTTGATGCGTTCAAGGTTGTCTACAAAACTGCTCCAGAGCAAGTCTATAAAAATATTGTTCCAGAAATATAAAACGGGGCTTGCAAGATGTTCATTCCAAACATATTTTGCTCCTTCAACAATATATTCAATATTTTTTTGTGTTGTTGGCTGGTCAATAAAAGATTTAATATCAAAGTTAAAATAACTCAAAACAAGAACGCCTAAAACAATAAGAATAATAAGTTTTATGAGCCCTTTGTTTTTTTGATGTGCGTACATAATTTTATTCTACTCCAAGCGTGGGAGATATGAAAGCGGATTAAGATAGCCGTTTTTTGCAGAGAGCGGAAGCGTGAGTTCAACACCGCATACGCGACTAATATATTTTTCGGTATCTTGCCCGGAGATACCAACTGCTTTTGTCGCAAAAACAGCAAAGTGAAGATGGGGTCCTGTTGAGTAGCCGGTATTACCCGAGTAGCCAATAATCTGCCCCTCTTGTACCTCCTGTCCAACTGAGACGCTCTGAAGCGAAAGATGAGCATAGAGTGTTGAGAGGCCATTGAAGTGCTCAACCAAAATCCACTTTCCGTATGAGACCCGATAACATTGTGAGTCGGTATCAGCTACACCGCGAACAATACCGCCTGAAGAAGAACGAACCGGTGTCCCGACACTTGCACGAAAATCTATACCGTTATGTCCCCCGCCATTATAAACTTGCGGATTTGCTGTTGCAAAAGGGGTAGTACCAAAATATTGCGTGATATAAAGAGAGTCAAGGGGCCATCGCAAGACACCCGTTCCGGTGCTTGGCAGTGAGTTAGGGTCAATCTCAATACGAAGTCGCTCCTCAAACTCAAGAATTTCTTTCTCCAGAGCCTCTTTTTTGGCAAGGCGCACTTCAAGAATTTGCTGGTAATTCGCCTCCTTATTTTTTGTATCTTCCAAAAGCCGTGCCTTCTCTTCCTGGTTTATCTCCACAAGAAGTCTCTGGTTGGAGAGTTGTTGCTGATGAGCGATAAGGCTTCTTCTTTCTTTCTCATGCGCGTCTCGCTTCTCTTCAAGAGCTCTCTCTAGCTCTGAAAGTTCTCGTAGGCTTGTCTGCACACTTGCTTGAAAACGTTCTATATTTTCAACATTGTCCCAAAAGGCAGAAAAACTATTCCCTGAAAAAATAATTTCCACCAGAGATTGCGATTCAAGCTCGTGGAGGATTCGCAGTGTTTGTGAAAGGTCTCCCACATTTTCTTTTATCTCTCTTCGCTTCTCTATAATTTCCGTTTCAAGAGAAAAAATAGACGAAGCGGTCTCTTGTATATCCCCTTGCGTTGTTTTAATATTTCCTCGGAGTCTTCTCTCTGAGACATCAAGACGGTCAAGCTCCCCTTCAAGTGTTTTTGCTTCTTCTTGTGTCTCTTCAACACGCTCTTTATACTCCTCAATTTCACGGTTCAACTCTTTGATTTGGTGTGCTCGATTGCTGATGAGATTACGCAAGTCATCTAAAATACCCGCGCTTGCATGTGCGGGAAAAAAGAGTGTAAAAAGTATTAAAAATAAAAAAAATATACTATTTCTCATACACTTCTAACTTTTTAGCGGCACTACGCAGACGAGAAATTGTTTCTTTTTTTCCAAAGAATTCAGAGAGCGTAAAGGGATCGGGAGAGTGCTCTTTTCCTGAAAGTGCAAAACGCATTGGCCACAGAACACCCCCCCTCCCCTCTTTCTCTGCATACTCCCACACCGCTTCTTTTATTTTTTCTTTACTAAAAAACTTCTCGTCTAGTTCTGTTAAAAGCGAAGCGACACGAAGGACTCGTTCCTGTGTTCGCTCTTTGTCCGTCTCGCCTTTCCATAAAAGTTTTTTCGTCTCATAGTGAGGTTCAATAAAAAAATAAGAAAGCGCATCGTCTTTATGAAGCTTTTCAATGTCTTGAAAAGTATCAATGTGTTCTGTTAAAATTCTGCGTGCGCGCAGTACTTTTTCCTTAAAGTTTGGTAGTGCGGATAATGCATGCGGAAAAAAAGTAGTTGCCTGTGTGAGCCATTCACTATCAGTTAAGTTTTTTATATGCCGACGATTAAGCCAGTGCAATTTTTGATAATCAAAAATTGCACCACCCTTTCCAATGTGTTCAAAGGAAAAGTATTTTGTGAGCTCGGAAAGCGAAAAAACATCTTCTTTTTGTTGCCGTATCTCTTCTGCCGGAGCCCAACCAAGAAACGCCATATAATTAAGAAGGGCTTCTGGTAAATAACCCTCTGCCTTAAAATCGCCCACAGAAGTTGCTCCGTGGCGTTTAGAGAGCTTAGACCTATCTTCACCCAAAACAAGCGGTAAATGGGCGTATTTGGGCCTCAGAGCGCCGAGAGCGTCTTGTATCAGTATCTGGCGAGGAGTATTTGAAATATGGTCTTCTCCGCGGATAATGTGGGTAATCCCCATTTCATGGTCATCCACCACAACCGCCAAATGATAGAGGGGGTCACGGACACTCTTTGCGATAATAAAGTCACCCAAATCGGCAGTGTCCATCTCAATTTCACCACGTACAAGGTCGGTGAAACTTACTTTAATATTTGGGTTTTTAAAGCGGATGACCATGCTCTCCTCTCCGTCTTTCTCTTCTTTTGACTCGTAGGCACTACCGCTTTGTAGGAGGCCTTGTACATGTTTTTCATAAATATCCCCTCGTCTGCTTTGATAGATAATTTCACCACTATACTTCAAGCCAAGCCACGCAAGTCCTTCTAAAATGTCTTTTTCATATTCTTCCCTGCTACGCTGTATATCGGTGTCCTCAATGCGTAAATACATCTCTCCACCATAGTGCGTGGCGGCAAGAAAGTTAAACAGTGCTGTGCGAGCAGAACCTATGTGCAAATTTCCCGTTGGCGACGGAGCAAAACGAGTCTTCATATTTTTTGTTTTGTTAACCATATTATAATGCGTAACACTCCTCGGTAGACCCTATAGTTCATGCGAGAGTCCAATCTCCAATGCTTCGTGAGCTATGGCAGTTGCTGCGCCGTCATCAAAAAAGTTTTTTGCCGCCGTACTCATTGTATCGTAAATTGCTTTGTTGCTTATGATGCGTTTTATCTCGCTTAAAAGTACATGTGGTGTGAGGTTCTCCTCTTCAATGACAACACTTGCACCGGTACGAGCGTAGGTAAAGGCATTTTTTCTTTGATGGTCTCCTTGTGAGTGCGTAATGGGAATAAGAATGCTGGGGATACCCCAGGCAGCAATTTCAAAAATAGTTGAACCCGAGCGCGACACAACAAGTGAAGCAACACCCGCGGACATACGCATCGCAAGAGGGTTAAGGTAAGCAAATGGCTTGTAGCGAGAAGCATTCTCGTTTTTATTTAAAATGACACTCGCAGTTTTTTTAACTGACTCATTATGGAGAACTCCTGTTTGATGAATGACCTGATATTCAGAAAGAAGCTCTGGAAGAACATCCATAACAGCCTCATTTATTTTTTGAGCGCCTTGAGAACCTCCCATAATAAGGAGCGTTGGTGTTTTTTCTGAAAGCTTAAGATATTCATAGGCACCGCGTGAAAGCGGTCTAATAAGGTCGCGGCGCACAGGAAGCCCAACAACGGCAACCTTCTCTTTTGGAAAAAAGGAGGCTGCTTCGCTCCAAGCCACGGCAATGCGTCGCGCAAACTTTGAGGCCCATTTATTAGCACGTCCCGGATATGAATCTGATTCATGAATAATAACAGGAATGTTAAAAAGTCGTGCTGCAAAAAGCGCAGGGATACTTGCATAGCCTCCTTTGCTTATCACTACATCGGGAAAGATAAAAAAGACATCAATAATAGCCATAACAATACCGATCGCCATTTTAACCATATCTATATAATTCCAAAGAGAGAAATAGAGGCGCCTCTTCCCTGCAAGAACTTTGTGAAAGGTGATGTCGTTTTCAAAAAGAAGTTTCTTGTCATAGGGTGCGGTAGACATATAGTGAAGGTCTGCCGGCAAAAGTTTTCTTTCGTCAGTTGTTTTGTGTATTTCTTCTGCTATGGCGATAAGCGGATAGAAGTGTCCTGCACTACCGCCTCCGGTTAAGAGAATCTTCATAATTAGATTGTTAAGTGTTAGGGATACCGTAAACTATGTTATGTAGTATGTAGTATTTATCGGGCATATTTTGAAATATTTAACAAAATACCAACAGCAGCCAAAGAAACAACAAGTGATGAGCCCCCATGTGAGACAAACGGAAGAGGAATGCCCGTGAGAGGAAAAACATTTAAAATACCACCAATGTTTAAAAAGGCCTGCCCTGTAATTAGTATAACAATTCCTAAAGCCGTGAGTCTAGAAAAATGATTAGGTGCATGCCGAGCGATGCGGAGCCCACGAAGAGCAAAAGCAGTAAAGAGGGCAACAAGAAAGACACTACCTATGAAACCGAATTCTTCGGAAAAGACAGCAAAAATAGAGTCGGCTATCGGTTCTGGCAAGTATTGAAATTTTTGTATCCCCTGCCCAAATCCACGCCCCGTTAATTCTCCCGAACCTATTGCAATCAAAGACTGCTGGATCTGGTAGCCGGCGCCTTGCGGATCTAGCGCGGGGTTTATAAAGGTCATAATTCTCTCCCACACATAGAAGCGAGAGAGAGAAAGAATGACAACACCTACTACACCGCCGGCAATGGAGAGAGCAATATGTTTCCACGGTGCTCCATTTGCAATGTACATCACAAAAAGAGAGGTAGCTATAATGAGGAAGGTTCCTGTATCCGGTTGGCTTAAAAGAAGTGCTCCTATAAGAGAAGTGAGAAGTACAAAAGGGATAAGTCCATAACGAATGTCACGGACTCTCCTGTGCATCGCACCGAGCCATGTTGCAAAATAGAGAACGGAGGCAATCTTTAATAACTCTGACGGCTGAAAAGAAACAGGACCCAATGAAAGCCAACGGCGCGCACCTCCATACTCAAAAGAAAGAGCGTCTATAAAAAGCAAAAGCATTAAAAAAAGCGAGAATGCAAAAAAAAGTAGGGAATATTTGCGGAGGAGTTTGTAATTGATATGTGCCGTTATAAAAAGGGCGATAAGACCTAAGACAAGTGCAAAAAATTGATTAAAAATAAGGGCAAAAAACTGCGCTCCTTCACGGGCGTGTTGCCCAAGTGATGCAGATAAGAAAATAAAAAAACCGCTCACCAAAAGTGCGGCAACAATTCCTAAAAACCACTTATCAACTCCACGAAGCATATCCTAAATCAAAGCTATAACAGTTCCAATAATTGCCAAGACTGCGCCAATAACCCAAAAACGCATTACTACCTTATACGAAGGCCAGCCAATCGCTTCAAAATGATGGTGAAGGGGTGCAATTTTAAAAAGCTTTTTCCCCCGAACCTTTTTAGAAAGCACCTGAAGGATATTTGAAAGTACCGTTACTACAAGAATGCCACCAATAATCGGCAAAACAGCAATGCCAACTCCTCCTCCAAGAGAGTCTGTCATAAAGGCTAAGACGGCAATGGTTAACGTCAACCCCATAGTACCTGTGTCTGTCATATAAAATCGTGCTGGAGGAATGTTAAACCACAAAAAAGCAAGAAGCGCACCAACAGTTGTTGCAGAGAAGGCCGCGACATCAACTTGCCCTTGGGAAAATGCAATAATACCGTACGAAGCAAAGATAGGAATAAAGACTCCTCCTGAGAGGCCATCTATGCCATCTATAACTCCGCTTGCGTAGAGTGCTAGAGAGACGAGAATAAAGAGTGGGATGATAAGCCACCCTACAAAGAGCGGGTCTGCAAAAGGAATGCCTATCTCGGCTACTCCAAGCTTTTCATAAAACCACCAGCCAATAAAAAGAGAAAGAAGCACAACAATAGCAAGCCGATAGCGTAGTTTAAGAGTGCTTCTTTTTGGGAGAATGTCGTAGAGATCGTCCATAAGGCCAACAAGTGAGCCGACCATAAGTGTTGCAAGAGGAATCCATGTTCCACTTCGACTAAAAAAGTCGAGATTTTCAAAAAAATAAGGAAATTGTTCTGCCAAGAGGGCAATTCCGAGTGTAGTGATAAGGATACTTACCCAAATAATAATACCTCCCATGCGCGGGGTTTTTACTTCCCCCTCTGCGTGTAATTTATTAAATTCATGAGCAACACCTCCATCCAAGGCGTACTTACCACCCTCTTTTTTCCATGCCTTGTATTTATAGAGGTAATGCGTGAGGACTGGCGTCAATGCCATCCCAATAAAAAATGCCACGAGCGAGGGCACAAAAACTTTGAGAACATTTACTACTTCTGCCTCCATAAGGCTATCATAACATGAATTATAACAATAAAAATCCCCGTGTTTGTGTAGAAATACACAAACACGGGGATTTCAGAGTAGCAATTATGCTGCTCTGAAATGATACGGCGCCTTTCGGGCAATGTTGATCTTTGTCAACACCGCCCGTTGTCTGCCAGTGAGTTCACATCGCTCCCCTTGAAAACACTCCAGTGGAACAGCATTTTTATACCCCACTAGCCCGCCGATGTTGCATGAGCCGGCAAATTGCTTAATCCACAGCTCTTTGCCATTACTTCCAACAAGCAAAACACACGGCGGTTCGCATTTTCCCTGGAAGACCGATTCTTTTTTATAGAGGGCAACATTTGCAACATCGCCCTCAAGAACATCCTCAAAGGTTGCCCCTGGGGTTGCAAGTTTTTCAATTTCGCACAAGTGCTTTTGACTTTCTTTTCTTCGCTCAGACCTTGTCTTGGCAACCATAGCATAGCTCCTTATATATATGAATTTAAAAAAAACTTCTTTACCGCTTCTTGTCTTTTATCATATATAGTCTATCTTGTCAATATCTCGTGTGGTAGATTCAATAGCGTCAAAAGCTTAGCTTTTGACAATGGGGGCAGGAAATTATAAAACCGTCAAATTGTGCACTATCCAATGTTGAAATTAATTATGGAACTCACCCCAAGAGGAAAAACTTCTGGGAGAGGTATGCTTCTAAAACACCTCTGTAGAGCTGTTTTAGAGACTATTTTAGAGAAAGAATTTCTTCATAATTATATATTTGATGCTATAGCATTAAATATATAATTTCCTCCGCCGAGAAATTATGCCTAAGTGTCAAAAGCTAAGCTTTTGACACTACGGGAATAAAATCAAAAAACTGTTTCGCCTACTGCGCGACGGTTTTTTATTCCTATAGCAACCTACAGCAATGGTAATAATATCTTTTTCTATTTATCCTGTTCGGTGTACTCCAAGTATTCAAATGTTGCCCAGATTAGCTGTGCGACATCGGAAAACCTGCCCTCTCGGCTTGAACCGAGCACAACAACAACCATAGGACGCGCAAGACCGGCATCAAAAGCAACCGCTAGATTTCCTCCCGCAAGGTAGGTGAAGCCAGTCTTGGAGCCAATAACTGCAGGAAGGGTGTTGACGAGTTCATTGGTGTTCGTCGCAGAGTGTACATAATTACTTAACGAGGTAAGTGTTTTTTCCTTGTGTGTTGTTTCCTCAAGAATCTGCGGATGATGCTCCATAATATAAGCAAAAAGTTTTGCAACGTCATACGCACTTCCATAGGCGCCACTTATCTCTGAAGAAATATCAAGCCCCGAAGGGTCAAGAAGATAGGTTTGATCCAGATTCGCTCTTTGTATCGTTTCAAGTATTTTGTAAGAAAAAATATCCTGCGCATTTATATCTTCCTTTTTACCCAACAGAGAAACCGCCTCTGCAAGAGCCACAGCGCCATCATTTGATGACGTGATAAGAGTTAGGGCGATAAGGTCAGAGGGATTCCACAGCTCTCCCGTAAGAAAGCCAGAGTCCCCTTCTTTTGCTATGGCGGATTTTGTAATTATCACCGATTCATCTGCGTCTATGTTCTCTGTTGCAACAATCGCTGTCAAAAGCTTTGCAAGTGAGGCAAGAGGAAGCTGGTCAGTCTCGTGTTGTCGGTAAAGAATCCTCCCTGTATTGATATCAAAAACAATAGCCGATTGTGCCTCTAAACTGATTACCTTGTATGGATTTATAGTTCCTTTATGGATCGGGGTAGTTTTATGCACTGCGAGCTCTTCTTTCCCTGCGCCAAAAAACAACGCAAAAAGTACCAACATCACACCAAGCGTTACTTGGATTTTATGAGGGCTATGCGGATCTTGTAAAAGCTCATTATTCATGATTCATTTTTATCCTCTTCTTTTTTAAAATTTTTCTCAAAATGAGCAATTTCTTCTTGGACAGTGCTGAATTCAGGCAGTTCGTTTTTCTTTGAGATGCCAAGATATGAAAAGAGTTCCGTTGTTGGACTATAGACGTAGGCTCGCTTATCTAGTTTATGAGGTACCCTCTCTACAAGACCACGAATAAGAAGATTTCGTAAAATAAAACTTGAATTGACTCCTCGTATATAGTCTATCTGTGCCTTAGACACAGGTCCTTTATACAACACAATGGTAAGTGTCTCAAGCGATGCCTTTCCGAGGTCTTTCTCTCTCTCTTCTTTGGTGAGGTCTTCTATCAACTCGCTCATTTCTCTGTCTGTTGCTAACGAGACCTCTTTGTCATTTTGGATAAGTGTAATGCCATGTCCAGAAAGCCGCTCCTCTAACACAGGGAGCGCTTTTTTAAGCTCATCGCGCGAGATACCCAAAAGCCTTTCAAGTATCTGATGGCTCATTGGCTCACTTTTATAAAAAAGCAGTGCTTCAATTTTTGCTGATAAATCCATAGTATTAGTAATGTGGCGTATCTACCTCGGCACGTCCCATTGTAATATCTCCAAAGTGTTTTTGTTGCTCTGCGGTGATTACCCCCCGTCGCACCAACTCAAGCATTGCAAGAAATCCAATCACAATAGTTACCCTTTCCTTCTGCCCTCCTGAAAATTCCTTAAAAGAAACTGAGAGAGCAGAGTTAATTCGCTCCGTTAAGGAGTCAATCACCTCTTTTAAAGAAAGCATCTTTTTCATTACGACCTGGGGCACATACTCTATTTTTGGTAATGATTGAATAACTCGGTAGATAGCAGAAAGAAGATTGCTCTTTGTAATCTCTGCTGTCGGTGAAAAAACCGGCTCTAAGGAAGGTGTTTTACTTTTCTGATAGAGAACTTTTTTTCCAAAATGATTTTGAATATAAACACTTAATTCTCTGAAACGTTTGTACTGCATAAGTTGTTCCTCAAGGCTTTCAATGCTCTCCTCTTCTTCATCTTTAAGCTTTAGGTTTGGCAAAAGTGAACGAGATTTTATCAAGACAAGCGTTGAGGCAACGAGAATAAACTCTGCCGTATGTCGCAGGTGCACACTCTCAGCTTCTTCCAGATATGAAAGATAGTCATCTGTAATTGCCGCGAGAGATACATCGCTTATGTGCATTTTTCGCTCTTCAATAAGGGTCAAGAGCAGGTCCAAGGGACCTTCAAAACTTTCAAGCTTTACTCGGTAATTTTCAACCATATTATTCGGAGAGCCGTGTATCAATTCTATCATTGTCGGAAAGACGCGTATCAATACGATGCATATCGCGAGGAAACGGCGTTGCAAGTTTTACATTCGGAAGCTCGAGCATTCGTGCTGTAAAACGTTCAAGCCCTGTTGAGCATCCACCATGGGGCGGGATGCCGTATTTATGCATTTGAAGATAGAAAGAGAATTTTTCAGGATCCAACCCTCGCTCTTTAAGTGTTTTTATAAGATGTTCATAATTATGGTATCGTTGACTACCACTGTTTATCTCAAGTCCACGGAAAAGAAGGTCGAAACTCCTCGAGTACGTCGGGTTATCAGGGTCAGGATATGTATAGAAAGCACGTTTTGCTGTTGGGAAGTGTGTAATAAACACAAAGTCAGAACCATGTTCTTTGCAAGCCCACTCACCTATTTTTCGCTCATGTTCTGGCTCAAGATCTGGCTCTCCAATAGCATCAATGCTAAATTCTTTTTTAAGAATTTCTTGTGCCTCAGTAAGTTTTAAAGAAGGAAACTCTTCTTTAGGAAGTATGGGAGTTTCTATTCCAAAACGTGTAAATACATCTAAATGTTTCTCTATAACACGCTCTACAGTTTTTCGAATAACATGCTCTAGAACACTCATTACGTCAGTGTGGTCTTTGATAAATGCAAGCTCAAAGTCCATCTGTGTAATCTCGCTTAAATGGCGTGTCGTTGCATGCTTTTCCCCTCGAAAGATTTTTGCAATGGTGAATACTTTTTCAAAAACACCCGTCATGATTTCTTTATAGAGTTGTGGGCTTGTTGCGAGGAAGGCTGTCTTTTCATTATAATATGCAACTTTAAATGCAGCCGCACCCCCTTCAGCATCCTCTCCTACAAGTGCGGGAGATTGAAACTCAATAAACTCTGCATCAATAAGGGCCTTGCGATATGCTTCTAGAATCGTTGCCTGCACAGTGAAGATGTCCCTTCCTTTTTGTGTTCTTAGTGTTAACGGAAGATAGTCAAAATATGTATCAAGGTTTATATCACCATTTTTATCAAAAGGAAGCTCGGCGGAAGGAGAGAGGATGACGATATCTTCTATTCCAAGCTCAATATCTCCGGTCGGCAGTTTGTCATTAACCATATTCTCCGGTCTTTTTTTAACCGTTCCGGTAACTTCAACCACCCATTCCGCATGAAGTTTTTGGGCGTCGTTATGTGCCTTTTCTTCTTTAGGGGTCACTACTGATTGAATGACTCCGGTTCTATCGCGAATATCTAAAAAGGTAAGTTTGCCATGATCACGAGCACTATCAACCCAACCGGCAATTTTTACCTCTTTGTCAATATGATTCTTTAATTCATTTATATAAATTCTTTTCATTTTTTTCTTTTCCAATTATCGTTTTTTTTTCAAAAAAACCATAATTGGGAATGCATACTACTTTTTACAACGTAACGCCTATCTTTTGTTTAACCTCATCCATTTTTATTGAAGCTATCCCCTGTGCCCGCAAGGCTCCTTCTTTTAATAATATTTCAACATCCACATCACGCACCATCGCTCTTTTTTCACGCAGAGGTGCAATATAAGCATCAACATCTTCAACGAGGGCATTTTTGAGATCTTGATATTTCCCTTTTTTCTCCTCATAGAGAACGGCGAGTTCTTCCTCGTTCTTGAAAAGTTTATGAATTGCATAGACATTGCGCGGTACCGTGCCCTCTGAATCGGTTAGAATTCCCATAACCGCTCTTTCAATTTCTTCGCGTGAAGCAAAAAGAGGAATGGTGTTGTTGTAGCTCTTGCTCATCTTCTGCCCATCAGTACCGGGGACGACGCCGACCGCGTCTAAAATTTTCTCTTGCGGGAGTTTGAAAGTCTCGCCATAGGCATTGTTAAATTTTCCCGCCGCTTCTCGTGCATATTCAACATGCTGGCGCTGATCTGAGCCGACAGGCACAACATCCGTGTCGTAGAGAAGAATATCTGCCGCCATAAGCATTGGATAATTAAAAAGGCCAGCATTGGGCTCAAGCCCTTTTGCAACCTTATCTTTATACGCGTGTGCTTGCATTAAAAATGGCACACTTACCAAACACTCTAAAACCCATGCCAACTCGGTGTGTTGTGAGACATCGGATTGCTTGAAGATGGTCGCCTTTTTAGGGTCAACACCCACGGCAATATAATCCTTTACCACCTCATAAATATTTCTCCTTAAAACTTCCGGATCGCGGGTTGTAGTGAGTGCATGATAGTCAACAACCATCAAAAAGCTCTCATACTCGTGGTAGAGCTCCAGAAAAGGCTTTAAGGAGCCAAAGTAGTTGCCGATATGAAGGGAGCCGGAAGGCTGAAGCCCTGTGAGCAGTCGTTTCATAGTACCCTCCCATGATACCAAAAGATAACTAAATAACCAATGAAAATAACTTAAATTCTTATCTTGAATAAAATCCAGATTCTCATTGAAGTGATTGTATGTGTTCTAGTTGCTGGCGTTTACCTATCCGTTTTTACTTACTTGAAAGATCTTTTTCATATCAAGGTGTATTTAAATAAATTATAAACACACTATAGCGGTCGCCATCGTCACGTACAATTTCCATACCGCGCGCTCCGCGTTTGATACTATGCACAACCGATCCGATTTCGTATAGTTCAATTCGCAGAGCATTATTATTTACACACAAGTCTGACTTGTGTATATGTGGTATTTATACACAAGTCAGACTTGTGTGTATGTGGCGGTCAGAGTTTTGGTGGTGATCAGTGAAGAGATAAAGCCCCTTTGCAAATCTACACAAACTCATCACGGTCGGTGAAATAGATGCTGACAAGCGGTAGGACAAGGCTCCAAAAGAACCACAAAGGTGAGCCCAGAATCATCTCCAGTTGTGGTGAAAGCGGATAGAGTTCGGGAAGCGGAATAATTCTATATGCAAAGAAAAAGAAAAGTGCGGTAGTAAAAAAAGAAAGTAAAACCATCTGAAAAAATTTTTCTAAGAAATTTTCAGGATAGCGGGCAAGGATAATCTGCGCAACAGCAAGA
Organism: Minisyncoccota bacterium; assembly: GCA_040879685.1. Classification (GTDB taxonomy): domain Bacteria; phylum Patescibacteriota; class Minisyncoccia; order Phycocordibacterales; family UBA2135; genus JBBDJW01. The sequence goes on from JBBDJW010000005.1 coordinate 52,172, forward strand.
AAGGAGATAAAAATACCAAGCAGAAATACAAGCGCTTTAAGCTGTGGTGCTTCCAGCGGTATTTTGGAGAGAAGTAATTCCCAAAAGGGAAAAAAGAGAAGTATGAATCCGGTAAGATAAAGAGAGAGGAGAATCGCCACCAACTTGCTCTTACCCTTCAATGTGGTAAAGACAAGAGAAATAACAAATATCCCAAGGAGAATGAGGACATCTCCCGAGAGAGAAAGAAAACTTTCTGAAAGTGCCCCTGTAAGTGCGGTGGCGTCCATGAGCAGTATTATACCCCTTCACTGCGTAGTTCTTCAAAGATTTTTTTCGCTTTTCGCGAGAGTTTTTTAGGAAGCTCTACCTTGAGTTTAATAAGTAAATCCCCGCGGTGCGCGGCCGAAGCATCCTTCGGGACACCCCTCCCTCGTATACGAAGTACTTCACTAATTGTTATCCCGCTTGGTATTTTTACACTCAATGCGGGGCCTTCAAGTGTGGTAATGCTATATTCACTCCCCAAAACAGCATCGCTGAGTTTTACAGAGAGCTCCATTATAAGATTATCTCCTTCTCGCTTAAAGAGCTCATGGTTTTCAACATGAACTTTAATATATAAATCTCCCGCAGTGCCTTTTCGTATTGCCTCCCCCATTCCCGAGAGACGAATCACCTCTCCATCACGAATACCAAACGGAACAGAGACCTTTATCTCTTCTTGGCGCTTTAAGACACCAAGACCACTACACTCTAAGCATTTTTTCTTAGGAATACTCCCCTCACCCTCACATCCACTGCAGTCCCGAACGCTTGTAATGACGCCGAGTATTGAATTCCTAGTCTCACGAACCTGTCCTTGCCCATTACACTTTTGACACTTTAAAACCCCCGCGTCTTCCTCTCTACCGCTTCCAGAACATGTGTCACACGCAACTGTTTTAGCTAAAAGAATTGTCTTTTCTCTGCCAAAAACAGCTTCTTTGAAAGAAACCGAAAGGTCAATAGAGATATCTCTTCCTCGGCGAGCCTGCGCACGACGAGAGCTTTGTGTACCAAATATGTCTCCAAAAATATCTCCTAAATCCCACTCCACGCCTCCTGCTCCATGGGAAAATCCTTGTGCTCCAAAACCTCGTGCGAAGTCTTCAAAGGGAGAGCCTCCGCCTCCTGAAAAGACGTGTCCATACGCATCATACTCAGCACGTTTTTTTGTATCAGAAAGCGTTCTGTATGCCTCACTTACTTCCTTAAACTTTGTTTCATCACCCCCAACCCCCCTGTCAGGATGGTATTTTTTAGCAAGCGTATGAAAAGCCTTTTTGATCTCTTCCTTGGAGGCATTTTTGGGTACACCCAAAGTTTTGTAGTAGTCTTTATTATTCATCCTGCTTTGCGGCAAGTCATGGTCAAGACCATGGCTTTGTAAATTAAATGTAATAAATGATCTCTCAGTGTTCCGTAAATGAAGTTCGCGCGAGTGACTATAAGCCACTGACAAACCATACCTTCATGCCACCTCTTCACTCTAGCGCACAGAGAGCTCCCGCGCAATTATTTTTTTTCACCCTCTTTTCCTTCATCATTTTTATCGTCCCCTTTCTCTTCATAGTCAGCGTCACGGACATTTTCACTGCCACTACTTGTTTTATTTTCGGCGCCGGGTGTTTCTTCACCCCCTCCTTGTGACTTCATCATCGCTTCGCCTATTTTTGAAATTTCTAAAGAGAGTCCCTCAGTTGCACTTTTAATTGTATCTCTGTCGCTCCCCTTAAGCGCCTCCTTAAGCGCAGTTACTTTCCCCTCTACTGAAGTTTTCACATCGGCAGGGACTTTATCCCCTCCGTCTTTAAGAGCTTTTTCTGCGGAGTAAATAAGTGTCTCGCCTTGGTTGCGAGTTTCAACAGATTCTTTTTTCTTCCTGTCTTCCTCTGCATGGATCTCCGCCTCTTTTTTCATCTTTTCAATCTCATCTTTATTCAAGGACGAGCTTGCTTCAATCTTAATAGACTGCTCCTTGCCACTTGCCTTATCAGTTGCCTTGATGTTGATAATACCGTTTGCATCAATATCAAACGACACCTCAACCTGAGGCACACCTCGTGGAGATGGTGGAATTCCATCAAGGATAAAGCGGCCAAGTGTTTTATTGTCTCGTGCCATAGAGCGTTCGCCTTGGACTACATGAATCTCAACTGATGTCTGATTATCGGCTGCTGTTGAAAAAATCTGAGAATGAGATGCAGGGATAGTGGTGTTTCGTTCAATGAGTTTTGTTGCCACACCTCCCATCGTTTCAATCCCTAAAGAAAGCGGAGTCACATCAAGGAGAAGAACTTCTTTTACATCCCCTTGCAAAATGCCCCCCTGAAGCGCAGCTCCATCAGCAACAACTTCATCGGGATTAATTGATTTATTAGGTTCTTTTCCAAAAAGCTCGGTAACCGCTCTTCCAATTGCCGGCATTCGTGTCTGCCCTCCAACAAGGATGACTTCATCAATATCCGCAATTTCAAATTTAGAGTTTTCAATCGCTTGTTTGGTAATTTGAATTGCCTTTTCTATGTACGAAGATGCTAGTTGTTCGAGTTTTGCACGAGAGAGCTTGATGGCTAAGTGTTTTGGCCCGGCGGCATCGGAGGTAATGAAAGGAATGTTAATTTCGGTTTCTTGTGACTCTGAAAGCTCGTGCTTGGCCTTCTCTGCTGCCTCTTTGAGCCGTTGAAGCGCGAGAGGGTCTTTGGTTATATCAATTCCATTTTCTTTTTTGAACTCTTCTCCGAGCCAGGAAACAATTTCACGGTCAATATCTTCACCACCCATATGACTGTCACCATCGGTTGATTTCACCTCAACCACCTCTTCTCCAACTTCAAGCACCGTGACATCAAATGTTCCACCGCCGAAGTCAAAAACAACAATCTGCTGGTCTTTCTTTTTTTGAAAACCATACGCAAGCGCTGCGGCGGTTGGCTCATTGACAATTCGCAATACATTAAAGCCGGCAACTTCACCCGCATCTTTCGTTGCTTGTCGCTGGGAATCGTCAAAGTATGCAGGAACGGTGATAACCGCATCTTTCACTTTTTCACCAAGACGCGCCTCAGCATCCGCTTTAAGTTTTTGCAATATCATTGAAGATATTTCTTCAGGCGTATGCTCTTTTTCACCCATCTTAACTTTTACACCCCCTTTGTCACCCTCTATCATTTTAAAAGAAACTGCGTTCCGTTCCTTGGTGACATAAGAATCATTATACTTATGTCCCATAAGTCGCTTCACTCCTGAAATAGTATTTTCAGGGTTTGTTACCGCCTGTCGTTTTGCAAGCACCCCAACGAGCCGCTCGCCGTTTTTAGACATAGCGACAACCGAAGGCGTTGTGCGCCCTCCTTCTGCATTTTCTATAATTTTAGGAGCACCTCCCTCAATAACAGCCATCGCTGAGTTCGTTGTTCCTAAGTCTATTCCTAATACTTTTGCCATATTCTTTAATTCTTTAAAATTAAAGCTGATAATCTAAAATCACTTTTTATATAAACTAACAATCACCCGTGCAGGCCGTAGCAGTGTCTCATTAAGAAAATATCCTTTTTGTATTACCTCAAGTATTATACCTTCCTGTTGTGCTTTGTCAGTTTCCCGTACCTCAACAGACTCATGTTTGCGCGGGTCAAATTTTTCTCCTTGCGGGTCATCCTGCGCCATTCCGTTCTCCTCTAGCACCTTCAGCAGGTGAGCGTGGATGTGTTCTACTCCGGTGCGCCATGTTGCATCAACCTGCTCCCACGCCTCTTTGTTTGCAAATGCCATATCAAAACTATCTAATACAGGAAGGAGCTGGCTTAAAACATCTTCCTTGGCATAGAGAGCACCCTGCGCTCTTCGTTCATCTTCCTTTTTCTTGTAATTTATGAAGTCAGCTTGAGCCCGTTGCCATCCATCAAGGTACTCTTGTCGCTCCTTAAGACACTGTGTGAGCCTTTTTTTAAGCTTATCAGCGTCACCTTTTTTAGAAAGCGACACGACATCCTCCTCTACCGCCTCAAAATCATCGTCCATTTCTGGTTGCTTCTTTTTCGACATACATCACAAGTTTTATGCAGAACTTCGTCTCTGCGTTTTATATAATTCCATAATAGCCTCTTTTATCAGCTTTGTCAATAAGCATTTAATAAAATAATATACCACACTTCTCTCTTACAAAACCTGAACAGTAAAGAATCCCTCAGGCTCAAGACTGAAGGATTCTTCTTCTTTTTATATTTATCGTTTTGACCACTGACCACTCTTACGCGCCTTCTTTCTGCCGAACTTTTTTCGTTCAACCATGCGAGGGTCTCTTTTTAAGAGACCGGCTTTTTTGAATTTCTTGCGAAGCTCTTCATCAAAGAAAACGAGCGCTCGTGAAAGTCCAAGACGAAGGGCTTCTGCTTGGGCATGAATCCCTCCTCCCACGATTTTTGCTGAAACACTAAAGGAGATATCCCCCTTTCCTTTAGCGAGTGCCTCGTGTGCAATGCCCTTCATCTCCTCAGTTGGAAAGTAATCCTGAATATTCTTTTCATTAACATGAAAAGAGGGTGCGCCGGACTCTTCAAAAATACGAACACGCGCTACTGCAGTTTTTCTGCGGCCAATACCTTCAATATAACGTCCTTTTTCCAGTTTTTTGATTTCTTTTTTCTCTTCCATAGTTATAACCAGTTACTCTTCTATCTCAAGTTGTTTCATAAGTTTAGCACGAGTTTTATTTGCAGGAAGCATCCCATAAACAGCTTTTTTTACAATCTCTCCATATCCTTTTTTGGCAACCACTTGACGCAGAGATTCTTCTTTCAAACCTCCGGGATATCCTGAATAGCGCTTATACTTTTTTTGGTTTCGTTTTTTTTGTGAAAGTGAAAGGCCTTTTGCATTTACGACAACTACACGGTCATCTGTTTTTTTATTTCTTTCAAAGGCAACTGTTTTCTTACCCATAAGCAAAACTGCCACTTGTGTAGCGATTCTTCCGAGTCGTTTTCCTTGTGCATCTATTGTGTGCTTCATACTATACAAATTCTATAAGAGCCATAGGGCTGGCGTCGCCACCTCGTCGTGGTAATTTTACTATTCTCGTGTACCCTCCGTGGCGTTCTTTGTAGCGAGGGGCAATTTCGTCCATCAACTTATTCCCTCCTTCTTTATTGTTACCAAGCAAAGCAATAAGAATGCGACGTGAGAAAAGCCCTTCTTTTTTTGCCCGCGTAACAAGTTTCTCTATGTACGCTCGGAGCTCACGAGCTTTAGCATCTGTTGTTTCAATTCGTTCTTTTTCAATAAGTGCAAGCGCAAGAGAGCGCATGAGCGCTTTTCTCACTTTTCGTACTCGTCCGAATTTTCTGTTGGTGTTATGGTGTCGCATACTCTCGTCGCTGGTTACTGGTCTTTATTTTAAAGTGAGACCAAAATTACCAAGACTTCGTTTAATTTCCTGCACTCCTTTCTCTCCCAGACCGTCAAGGGCAAGTAAATCATCCTCTCCTTTCTTAATGAGGCCTCCGACAGTGCGGATGTTTGCCTTATCAAGGGCATTTGCTGTTCTGGTGGAAAATCCAAGTGTCTCGACGCGAGTCTTGAGAAATTCTTTTTCCTCCTCGCTATCTTTCTCTTCCTCGTTAGGAATCTCTTGCTGTACGCTTTCTGCCTCCTCAACAAGGCTCCTTCCTTCTTGAAAACCGACGACAGCCTGTAGTTGTTGTATCATTATTGTGATGGCATTTTCAAGAGCCTCACGGGGAGTAATGGTGCCATCGGTTTCAATGGAAAAGCGAAGTTTATTGTAGTCAGTCCTGTCGCCAACTCGCATATTCTCAACTTCATAGTTTACACGACGAATAGGAGTAAAAACAGCGTCAAGAGCAATGGTGCCAATTCCAACCTTATCTTTTTGTAATGCTTCTTTTGGTACATACCCAAAAGACTTTTCAACAACCATTTCAATGTCAAGCGTTATATTTTTATCGGTAATTTCCACAAGATACTGATCAGTATTTAAAACTTCAATTTGCCCTCCTGCCTTAATATCCCTTGCAGTAACCTTTGCGGGACCTTCTGCTTTTAAAGTAACTGTTTGCGGTTCATCAGTAAGCAATTTAAAATTAACCTTCTTGAGATTAAGGAGAAGTATAATAACATCTTCTTTAACACCAGGGATTGTTGAAAATTCATGGTTTACGCCGTCAATCTTTACTGAGGTAATCGCGGTCCCTTCCAGCGATGAAAGAATAATTCTTCGCAAGGAGTTGCCAAGCGTATGCCCATAACCAGGGTAAAGGCTGTCTATTTCATAGACTCCTACGAGGCCCTCCTCTTTGACAACGCGTGGTTTTGATGGAAGAACGATAGTATGATCTAACATAGTAGTGTATTAAAAATTTATAAAGAGAGACTATTAACGGCTATAAAACTCAATAACGGAAGGTAGGTCAAGGGATGCTTCATCTTGTTCGCTCAAAACGGGTGTCCCTTCAACCTTTCCCTCTTTTGTTTTTGAAGAAAATGAAAGCCATGCAGGAGGTGTTTTTTCTTTGAGGTTTTCAGTAAGACCTTCAAAGAGAGGTTTTTCAAGACTTGCCTTTTTTATTCCTATCATATCCCCTTGTATCAATTGGCGAGAGGGAATTGTTACTCGCCTTCCATTTATCGTAATGTGCCCATGTGATACAAGTTGGCGCGCAAAACGACGGGTTTTTGCAATTCCAAGACGATAAATACTATTATCAAGACGAGTTTCAAGTAACGTATAGAGCTCTATAATGGGCTTAATTCCTTTTTTTTCCATTGCTTCCTTTACATAGTTTGAAAACTGCTTCTCGCTCAATCCATATGAGTATCGTGCTTTTTGTTTTTCGAGAAGCTGTTTTGAATATTCACTGCGTGCAGAAAACCTACGCCCGCCCTTCCCGTGTATTTTTGGGGTTGTTGAAAAATGTGGATTATCACATTTAGGAAAAATGGGTGCTCCCAATCTTCGTGCTATTTTAAATTGTTTTATCTTAACCATACTTTTTTAAGTTCGTCTTGCCTTTCGAGCCCGAGGACCATTAAAGGGTACCGGTGTTGCATCTACAATTTTATTAATATCAATACCTTTTGAAGCAAAAGAACGAATCGCCGACTCTCTACCAGAACCAACGCCACTCATCACAACAGAAACTTCTTTAATTCCAATAAGGAGGGATTTTTCTCCAACCAACTCCCCCACTTTAGCGGCGGCAAAAGGAGTTCCCTTCTTTGCTCCTTTAAAGCCGAGTGCACCACTTGAAGATCGTGAGAGGAGATTTCCTTTTGTATCAGTCAAAGATAAACTCGTATTATTAAATGATGCTTCAACATAAAGCACTCCTTCACTGAGCTTTCTTTTAACGATTTTTGAAAGTGAGCGACTGCGTAATTCCTGCTGGAAGCCACCTCCCTGTTTTTTAACTGTTCGTTTTTTACCCATACAATTTTATTTCTTTTCAGTCTTTCTCCTTCCTGAACCCATTGTTTTTCGAACATTTCCACGAACCGTTCGAGAATTTACTTTTGTTCGCTGTCCGCGGGCAGGTAGTTTTTTACTATGTCGTGTACCACGGTATGAATTAATGTCTTTCAATCGCTTAATGTCTGAGTTAACTTTCCTTTTAAGTTCTCCCTCAAGCGTGTATTCTTCAAGATATTTACGAATAGCATTTTCTTCTTCTGTTGAAAGCGTATGCGCCTTTCTGTTGCAATCAATTCCTGTCTTATCTAAAATTTCTTTTGAACGAGAGCGTCCAACACCAAAAAGAGCGGTTAATCCCACTTCAAGTCGTTTATTGTCTGGAATAGTAATACCTGAAATTCTCATAATAATTTTAACAAACTAACCTTGTCGCTGTTTGTGTTTAGGGGTGTCACATACAACAAAAAGCCGTCCTTTTCTTCTGACAACTTTACATTTTGTGCACACCTTTTTTACTGATGAACGAACTTTCATAATTACAAACGTCGAGTGATCCTCCCCTTTCCTCCATAAGGATCAAGAATAACCTCTACCTTATCACCAACAAGAACTTTGATTCTATACATACGCATTTTTCCGGCCAAATAACATAATACCTCATCATTTTGCGTATTTATGTCACCCGCACCACCGCTTGTTTGGGCAGGCATCTCAACACGAAACAAGGCGTTGGGCAGCGCCTCAACGACCGTGCCAACTTTTGTATCTCTTTCTTTCTCTCTCATCTTCTTGTTGATTCCGCCATCATAACAGAGTGCCTCTTACGTGTCAAACTAAAAACCCTTATATCACAATGGATATGGAGAGTTTTGCGAAATAAGTATTAATTAGTAATAATTTTTTTAATAGTGAATCGCGACTCTTTTTCAGGGAACGACCTCTTCCAGAATGGCCTTATAACGACCTCTGCTTGCGCAATACCCTTAAATTCACTCAAAATATTCCTTAAATCCCCCTTAGGTCTGCCAAAAAGAGAACGGATAAGCTTCGTATCATCAAACTGCCAGACAAAATGAGGTCTTCCGGAAAGAGAAAAAGAGATGGTTGTATCTTCTTCTAAATCAAGCGAATCTTTATTAAGAAGATTGAAACTCAGCTCTTCCATGTTAGAAATCATGACAGTCGCATCTTCTTCCATGGGTTGAATAATTTTTTCTCCTAATTTCTGGCTAAGAGCTTTTTCATTAAATAAAATTCCTCTTAAAACCGCTTCTTCTTCAAGCGTGACCTCTTTTTTATTACTATCAATCTCTTCCGCTTGTATGTTGTCTTTTGTAAAAGTAATAAAGATCCCATCGTTAAAAAGTGCAAACCCTTCAGGTTTCTGTGTCCCTACGCTCTCTAGAAGTTTTGCACGCATGGTGCTACGAAGCTCTTCTTGCACACTCTGTCTTTTTTCATCGGAAACTGTTTTTACCTCCCCACTATAGCCACCTGTCATTTCTGTTTTTGAGCGAGCGTAAAATCCTTCAAAGCGCGGCGGGTCGTTTTTGAAACCCGGAATAGTAAAGTCTGTAAGAGTACTATTATATTTCTCTCCCGGCTCATCGGCATAAACGGTAACTTCCAAACTTCCTGGGATACGCTCTCCATTCTCAATTTTAAGCGCCGGAACTATAATTGAATCATAGACACGATAGATAAGTCCTTCCGAAGTTTCAAAACGAGTATTTTTTACCAGACGTCTATTAACAGACTCGTAATTATTGTAAATAATGATGGTGCCACTCGCACGCCATTGTACCTGTTTTATTTCTGTTGCATCAACAGTTATTGAGTCTGAGAGAGGGATAGTTATAATTTCAAAGGGAATTTTTTCAGGGTCAGTAGATTCCTTTACTGCAGTAAAAACAAAGTCTAAATCAACAGTTCTTTGTTTGGGTGTTATCTCAAGTGTTGCGTGTTCAAAAATAGTTGCAATAGAGAGAAGGAGGATAATAACGGTTAGGATTGCAACCCCCCAGAGAGCCCGGAAAGAGCCTCTTGAAAGTTTCTTTTTTTCCATATCAGGCACAATACCACCAAACATGGTCCGCTTAACCTTCCCAACCCTTGTGCGAGGTCGCCCCGCTTTGGCGGATGTCGGTTTTGGAATGCGCCTTTTTCTTTGTGGCTCATTAGAATTTCTCTCACTATGAGGTGGTATAATATCGTCCATATAATATAGAGTTAGTCTTACGTATAAGTATAATACACCTCGCGCCTTTTTACCAAGAAAATATTACTCTTATATTTCTTCTCTTTCCTTAAAGACTTCTATAAGGGGGTCTAAGTTGCCTGCGAGCGTCTCCTCAATGGCATGCCAGCTTTTTTTAATACGATGATCGGTAATTCTATTTTGTGGAAAATTATAGGTTCGTATCTTTTCACTCCTATCAGCTGTGCCTATTTGTCCCTTTCTTTCTTGTGCATATTTTTTCGCCTCTGCCTCCTCCGTTTGCTGTTGGAGCTTGAGCTGTAAAAGAGACAGTGCCATATCCCTGTTTTTCTGCTGGGTTCTCTCTGCGGTACTTCTCACATCAATGCCTGTTGGCTTGTGAATAATGCGTACCGCTGTCTCTACTTTATTGACATTTTGTCCACCCGCACCGCCGGAACGAGAGAATTCCATCTCTAAATCAGCAGGGTCAATTTCAACAGTTATTTTTTTCCGAACCGGCATGATCGCAACTGATGCTGTTGAGGTATGGATCCTTCCTGCTTTTTCTGTCGCAGGAATTCTTTGTACACGATGGACTCCCGTCTCATACCGTAGTCTCTTATAAACATCAAGGCCTTTAATTTCAAAAGAGGCTTCTTTGTATCCCCCGATTTCGTTCATTGATTCATTAAGCGTCCGCATCTTCCACCCCCGCCTCTCAGCGTAACGTGCATACATCTCTGCAAGCTCATAGGCAAAAAGAGTTGCCTCATCACCTCCCGCCCCCGCGCGAACTTCTAAAATAATCTGGTTTGGAAACACCTCTTCCTCTTCGTCTTTTTTTACAATTTCTTCCATCTGGAGAGAGAGAGTAGTCTTTTCCTCTTCTATCCTTTTACGCTCCTCTTGTGCAAGTGCTTCCATATCCTTGTTATCCTTCACCAGAGAGGAAAGCTCCTTCTCTTCGTCTAGAAGTTTTTGATACCGCTCTGCTAAAAATGCGGTCTTTTGATTTTGTTTATATTCTTCTAAATCCATAAAGTCTCTTGAGTATAGCGTATTGTGTATTGAGTACAAAGCAAACGGCTCACTATAGTGAGCCGTTTCTCCCTAGGTTTTATTTTTTTGTTTTCTTGGCAGGTGCGCTTGTGGTTGCCCTTTCTCGGCGAGCCTTAAATTTTTCAACACGTCCAGCAGTGTCAATAAGACGCTCTTCTCCAGTAAAGAAAGGATGGCACTGACTGCACACCTCCACCTTGATTTCAGGGCTTGTTGAGCCAACAGTAAAACTTGCTCCGCAGGCGCACTGCGCTGTTACCTCTTTATTATAGTTTGGGTGAATTTCTTTTTTCATGATACTAATCTACGAATCTATGCGAATAATACGAATGGGCTTTACATACCGGTTTCTAAAGTTGATAAGAAGCCCTAATTTATATTTACCCGCCTGTAGATATCTTTGTGTTTGATCATAATCAGCCCTCAAAAGAGCTGGTTTTGCTTTTATCTCAAGTATAATCTTATTATCTATAACAAAATCTACCTTATTTGTAAAGTTATTTTCTACAAGCTCTATAGGAAGGGCCTGTTCTCTTTTAAAGGAAACACATTTTTCATGCAAAAGAGTTTCTAACGCATCACCGTATTGTTTTTCTCTACAAAACCTCCCTAGAGTATTATGGACGTTAAAACAAATGCCTGTTATTTTATAAGAAAGCTCTCTATAAATAATCTTATCCACTCCCTTATTTGTATTATTCGTGTTCATTTGTATATTGGTAAGCCTAATTTTCTTGCAAGAAATCAATGTTTTGTTGATGTTTTTGCGCTAACTCCATAACAGAGTTTCCATAAAAAGCATAGCGAGTTTTATTGGCGTTTGCCCATCCGGCAAAATATCGCAACGCCGCCAGCCTCTCTGCGGTATAGCCACCTTTCGCGGCACCATTATCCCGCAAGAGAAGCGCTGAGGCCATAAATGCATCTTCCGGATCCCATGGGTTTGGTGGGTTGTGTCCTGTGAGTTTAGCAATCCGCTCTTCAAACAAGACCCACGTTGAAGGAATGAACTGCGCCGGCCCCATCGCTCCGCCATAGCCATACGAAGGCGGGCACGACACTACCTGTGCAAACGGGTCAAAGCCAAGCCTCTCTGCAATGTTTAAAAAGATATCAACGTCACGGCTTGGCTTCATAACGCTTGTGAATATTCTCCCCGTATTTATCCCCTTTCCATCACCCTTGTCTGGTTGGTTGGTGAGAACACACTGTCCTACATTTTCACCAAATTTTGATTCCTGCTCTATAACCCCCAAAATAAGGGCGGGGCGAACACCTGTTTGTTCAAAGGCGCGCACCGCCAGATCAAGTGCGCGCTCAAAGGGAATTGCTTCACTGCCACGAAGCGCAAAAAGAGCACTCCTAATAGTAGCCGCATCTTTTTGTTTTGCTTTTACAATTTCCTGATAACGCTCCTCTTCCCCTTTCGTGATTTCTAAAATATCGTTTTTCTCCTGTTTATCTTCTTCAATCTGGTTCTTTTGGATTTGTTGGAGTCGGCGAAGTTCCTCTTTCTCTCCCTGCACTGTTTCAAGTCCTTCTTTTTGCTGTGAAGTAACTTTTTTTGTCGCCTCTATTTGACTAAAAGATTCCTGCAATGACTCCTTGATGGAAGCAAAAGAATCAATGTCACCAAGAAAACCGGAAAGGTTCTTATTGGAGAGAGCGATTTCAACGATTGAATATGAATCAATTTCTCGTGTCTTTCTAATCAGTTGTCCTAGGGATTCTTTTTCCCGCAATAGTTTCGCGCTTAAGCTATCAATGGTACCTTCGGCCGCGTTAATATCGCTTTGCAAATTTTGGATAACCAAATTTCGTTGTCTGATAGAGAGCTCTGCTTGTCTGATGCGTGCATCAAAAATCGCAATATCTCGCAGAAGAGAAGTACTCTCTCGTTGTTTTTCAATTAAAAAACTTCTTTGCGTTTCAATCTCATGCTCAAGCCGAGAAAGCTCTACCTCAAGCTCTGCGCGTTTTTTTATGACATCTTGACTCGTTGCCTGTGCATACAAAAAAACACCCGGCATAAGAAGCGCGATGAGTAAAAGAGAGCAAAGCAAAAAAGAGAAGGCTTTCATACACTCTAGTATAACAAATATCTAGCAATCTAAAGAGGGATAAAAACAACCCGCTGTGTGCGGGTTGCCAATACCTTATTCTTTTTTTACAGAATCTTCCGAGGGAATCTCTTCTTCCTCTTCCTTTCCTTTAGTTTCAACTTCTACTGCGTCAGGATCAAATTCTTCCGTAGATTCTTCTTCCTCCTTAGCCTCTGACATTGCAGCAACTACCTCATCTGGATTTTCTACAAGAGTAACGCCCGCAGGAAGTGATACATCACCCGCGGTAATACTATCGTCCATTGCTCTTAGTACGCTGAGGTCAACTGAGAGCTCATGAGGGAGATCTTTAGGAAGTGCACTTATAGAAACTTCATGAAGCACTTTGACCAATACTCCACCAAGGTTCTTTTCCGCTGGAGCAGAGTTTGTAAAAATAATGGGCACCTTCACCTCAACCGCCTTATCTGCCTCAACCGCGTAGAAATCTACATGAATAGGCTCTCCATGAAGTGGCTCATAGGCAACATCGTGGATAAGCACGCTTATCTCTTTGTCATCCGTCTTGAGGGTAAGCACTGTTGACTCGCCCGCTTCACGAAGTGCTTTTTTAAAAAGTAAAATATCAAGACTCACCGGCGTAGATGCTTCTTTTCTTCCATAAAAAACAGCAGGGATTTTTCCTGTCTGACGAAGCATTTCTGCATTTATTTTTTTATCTCTCTTTTTTGCTATAAGCTCTAACATAAGCGCGATACTACCACTTTTTTTTAAGGAGTGCAACTCTTACCAACGCTTGGCTCCTTCACTAAAAGAAGAAAGCGAGCACTGAACACTTGAACGCACGGGATCATAATACGGGTGATCTTTGGGAATGGCCGGAGCGGGAGTGTTTTGAGGGCACGTATTAAGAGATTCAATGGTGTGATGAACTAAAAGCTTATAATCTACTCCGTCAGAGCGATAAAGATAACACCCATAGTCTTTTATTGGAGCAGGATCAATGGGAAGCTCCGGAAGATACCTTGGCGCAATGTTGGGGACCCAGCCATTTGCTCCACTTCGGGGATGTTTCCCATAAGCATCACACACCCCCCACCATTGACCGTTTGTTGAAGGGTAGTTTTTGTTTTCATTATGATAGACCTCAAGTGCACGTGTGAGTGTTTGTATGTCTGATAGTCTTATCTCATCACGAAGAGGATCTTGAGAACCACCTGGAAAAAAACTTATAAGTGCAACGAGAAAGCTCAGAAGCGCTCCTATAAGAAAAATTTCTAAAAGACTTGCCCCTTTGTTATGCTGAAGGCGGAGTGATTTCATATATCTGCTGTAACTCTTCCGGAGTAAGCCGTGGTGCATCAAAATATAACTCTTGAGCAAAGATGTACACGGAGACGAGGAGCAAGAGAAGAGCAAAGGTAAGAAGTAATAGGCTCGCTATTTTTTTACTCTTAGCAATTCCTATTCGCATTAAAAACCTCTCCATGCCCGAAGTGCGAGAGAGCTCTCTTTTTGCGTCCTCATCAAGAATTGAATCAATCTCAAATTCCACATTTAACTCTTTATCGTTCATATTTAAGATACTGCATTAGGGGCATTGCTACCGGAAAGCACAGCAAGAATATTTTCTGCTGCAAGCTTTGACATTTTTGAACGGGTTTCTTCGGTGGCAGAGGCGATATGCGGAGTTACAATAACATTGGAAAGACTGGAGAGCCCTGCGGTGAGGTCCGGCTCATGCTCAAAAACATCAAGCGCCGCACCGCGAATATTTTTTCTCTCTAGCGCCTCAAAAAGTGCTTTTTCATCAATAACACCCCCTCGAGAAGTATTCACAAGGTATGCGGTTTTTTTCATTCTTGCAAGACGTTCTTTGTTGAGAAGATGTTTGGTAGAGTCCAAGAGAGGAATATGAAGCGACACAAAGTCTACTTGTTCAAGAAGGTCTTCTATATATTCACAGAACTCCGCTCCCACCTCTTCCTCTAAGTGCTCGTTCTTTTTTATATCATAGTAAAGCACCTTCATATCAAAGCCTCTCTTCCCATGATGCGCAACTCTCGCACCTATTCTTCCTGCCCCCACAATACCGAGCGTCTTTCCAGACAAATCGTTTCCTAAAAGTAAGAGAGGCGCCCAGCCTTCATATTTGCCTTCACGAACAAATAAATCCGCCTCAACGATTCTATGTGCTATCGCCAGCAACAATGCAAAGGTGTGCTCGGCAACAGTATTTGAGAGTACTTCGGGAGTATTTGAAATTACAATACCTCTCTTTTTTGCTTCTTCAACATCAATGTTATCAAAACCAACAGCATAATTGGCAAATATCTTAACTTGCGGTGCCGCATCATATATCTGCCTGTCAATTTTATCGGTCAAAAGGCACAGTACCGCATCATAGGGTTCTTTTTGGAGTTCTGTAAGAAGTTCTTCCTTAGAGAGGACTCCTTCTTTTTTACTCACCACAACCTCATGACCAGAATCCCTCAGCAAGGCAATGCCGGAATTAGGAATGGTGCGTGTTACATAAATTTTTGCCATAGGTATCGGTTAATTATGAAATAATGCGATTCGCTGTGCAACAATCTCTTTGACATTGCTTCGCGCGCCGTCAAGAAGTTTATAAGGTGCCACTGTTTCCGTGTCGCGCTTCAGCGCGTCTTCAATACCGCTTCTCCACGCCTTCCTAATTTCCGTGTTTATATGCACCACGCTTATTCCTGCCTTGATGGCCTTTTTAAAATCTTCGTCACTCACCCCTGAACCGCCGTGAAGCACTAAAGGAACGCCTGCATCTTTTCTAATTGCTCTAATTCTTTCTATATCAAGATTTGGATTTTGTGCATTTTTTAGCATACCGTGAATATTCCCGACCGAGGGAGCAAGAAGATCAACTCCTGTCTTTTTTACAAATTCACGTGCTTGGTCGGGCGTTGTCATTTCCTCGCGGGTTACTCCTTCAGGAATTTCATCCAAAAGTTTTGACGAGGTCCCAATATATCCAAGCTCACCCTCTACAACCATATCGGGGTTAACACATTTTGCATAATCAACACATCGTTCGGTAATTTCACAATTCTTTTCAAAAGGAAGCTGTGCACCATCAAAGATAACCGCATCATAACCATTATCTGCCGCTCTCTTTACTCCTTCAAACGAGTAGGTGTGATCAGCATTGGCATAAATAGGATAGTTAAACTCTTCCCGTAAACTCTTTACAAGCGCTGTAAACTGCCGCTCTCCAATAAACTCTCTCTCGCCCTCTGATGTGCCAACAAGAACGGGAACGCCTTGCTCTTGCGCGGCTTCAAAAATAGCCCAGAGAGCATCAATTGTTGAGATATTAAAGTGCCCCAAAGCATACTGTTCACTGTCTGCTTTTAAAATATGTTCAAGCAACATTATCTTAGTATAACACCTCGCCTGCGCGTACTCCAGATGTCTACGTGAGTATTTATTTTATGAAAAGATATTCTACTATCAAGAAAATTCAAAAACCACCAAAATCTAGAAGATCTTGGTGGTGTATGAATTGTAGTAACAATGGTTACCTTATGGTCGCACAAGACTCCAGACGCCACCAAGTCCGTTCCCTTTTACATCTCCGAGAACGAGGTCTTCCTCATAGTAGTAAAGTGCCTCTCCCTTCCACGTATACTGCAAAACACCTAACTCCTCATTAAGAACCGTACTCAAGTTACCCTTGCGGACTTCCTGTTCTGCTCTATAAGGAGGCCATACTATAAGGCACTCGCCCGTACAAGCGCGAGAGGAAGTATACAGCGTCATTCCGGAGAAATCCACTAGATACTCGCCGTCTTGGTTAATTGCAACACTCAAAATCTTGCTCACATCAGGAGTACCCAAAACATCTCCTTTCCCGTCTACGGTAGTTGGTCCGGTTTGTGTGTCACGAGGGGTAACTATACCACCCCCCGCACCAAACCAAAAAATTCCAAGAACAACGACAAGCGCAATAACGACTGAAATAATAATATTAAAATTACGCATAGAAAAATAAAGTGGTTATGTATAAATATTTTTAGACCAATCAATCTTACGTAGATAAGATTGATCCCATCTAGTAGTTTAATAATACCACCTCCTTTTGTAATGTACACCTCTAGGGTGAAAGGTTATACACAAATGGAAAATACCACCCGAAGGTGGTATTTTCCAGTGTACTTATTTTATGCCCGGAGGCAAAAAATAAGTACACCATGAGTATATAGATAGGATCTCTCTGTGTCAAATATAAAATCTTAAACCTGTGGAAAACTAAAAAATCCCCTTATTTTGCAGTAATTATTTCTTGTTGTTTAAACATTAAGTGTTGAGCATTTTTAAGTTAAAACCACCAGAATGGTGCCATTCTGGTGGTTTTTGATTTTTCCTCTATCCCGACATACTACATCTTCTTGTTTGTCTATAATACGGAGGTAGCTCTCACACTAAAATAAAAACGAGGACCGGAGTCCTCGTTGTGTCTCTGTGAGTCGCAGTTATGCGACGGCGGTGCAAGCGGGAAAGATGATGGGGTGCTCGTCTGTAAAAGAGCATCCGCATTCTTTCTCGTGGAGTGACATCAGTTCGTCACGATGGCGAATAAGGGCTTCAGCGAGCTTACGATCAGCTTCAGCGCCCCTCCGACCAGCTTCAGCGCGCTTACGATTAGCTTCATCACGCTCCCGACGAGCTTCATCGTACTTCCGCTCAGCTTCAGCGAGCCTCCGATGAGCTTCATTCCACTCCCGATCAGCTTCAATGAGTCTCCGCTGAGCTTCATCACGCTCCCGATTAGCTTCATCGTACTTCCGCTCAGCTTCAGCGAGCTTACACACAGCATCTTCAACCTCAGAAGGAATCTCTCCCATAACCGGTTTGAAGAGCTGGAGACGGAGCTCTCGTTCGTCTACGAATTTTTCCACGATACACGCCACCCGCTCCTTGTAATCCCAGCAGAACTCAATCGCTTCTTCGTTGTGATGCACATGCCAGTACATACCGGGAGTGAACGTTTTGATACGTTCATCAACAAGTTCTGCTGTCTCCTGGCTGACGCCTTTCACCTCACTCCAGTTTATACTTTCCATCTTCTCTCTCTCTTGTTTGTGAATCTGTACACAGATTGTCATAGTGGAGTGTTTTTGTCAACCCCTCTACAACTCATCCAACGTCTAATGTTGGACATTTTGTTTCAGCATAGCTTCTTTCATTAACGGGATAAAAATTTTCTCCCCCGAGACTTAGTGTGAAAGGCAAGCGCGAAGCGATGTGCCTCATAATTGGCAAGGAGGATAGCTTTTTCATAATGCTTCTTATAGAAAGCACTCCCTTTGATTTCACGAGGTTTATGGTGCTCGTCTTTAACAACACTCACAATAGGGATAGACATATCGTGTGAAGCAATAATTTTCTCAGCCACACGCTTTTGAGCAACCCCGCCGTCAACAACAATTAAATCTGGAAGTGGCCACTCGTTGTGGCGCATACGGCGCGTTAAAATTTCGGCAAGCGCGCCCACATCATCACCTCCCTTTGCTTCACGAATACTAAACTTTCGATACGAAGACGTATCCGTCTCTCCACCCACGACGACAACCATGACGCCACCAGTATCTTTGCCTCCAGTATGGGC
Source organism: Minisyncoccota bacterium (assembly GCA_040879685.1). Lineage (GTDB taxonomy): Bacteria > Patescibacteriota > Minisyncoccia > Phycocordibacterales > UBA2135 > JBBDJW01. Next base: position 70,591 of record JBBDJW010000005.1, read on the forward strand.
CACATCATACCCCTCAATACGGAACGTGTTGTACTCTCTTCCATCAAATTTGCTGGGAAGAAGCGCAACATCTTGAATATGATTCAACGAAAAAATAGTTTTTTTAATTTCTCCAGCCCGCTCATATTCCCTCTCGCGCGCCGAGTGCTTCATTTCTTTCTCTAGCTTGCGTATGAGGGTCTTTTTCTTTCCGGAAAAGAACATCTCTATATTGCGAATCCGTTCACGATACACCTTTTTTTCTATCTCACCGAGACATACGCCAGGACACAGGCCAATCTGATATGAAAAACACGGCCGTGCTTTCTCCTTGGGGGTGAGCTCCACTTTGGGAGTACATCTCTTGTCCCTGAACGGAAAAATTTTTCTTACAATACCGAGTGCTCTCTTTAAGGTTGTACCTTGCGGGAAGGGCCCAAAGAGGGAGCGAATTTTCCCTGTATCTTTTTGTTTCAAAAGATCTCGATGGCGCATCACCACAACCTGCGGAAACGCTTCTTTGGTAATAACAATATAATTGAAGCTCTTATCATCTTTCTCTTTTACATTATATTTCGGCTGATACTTTTTTATTAAATATGCCTCTACAATAAGCGCCTCAAGGACTGAGTCTGTCTTTTTAATACTTATGTCATGTGCTTTTTCAACCATCCGTAAAATAGCCGGGGAACGAGATTCTGGAAGCCCCGCACTAAAATAACTCCGTACACGATTGGAGAGAGAACCAGCCTTCCCAATATAGAGAACCTCCCTTCCCCGCACCCCTTCTTGAGAAGTTTTTTTACCAAGAAAAAAATACACGCCGGGCGTATGAGGAAGCTTTTTTTTCTGTAGTGCTTGAAGATTCATGGTATTTAGAGTATCATACAATTTTAGAACACTTCTTTTTTAGACAACCAACAAAGGGGAGATCAGGATGTTAGAAAAATCTACTTCAAAAGCTTTTGAAGAAGCGGATTTGCCAGCTAATAAGGATAGGATTGAGAAAGCAATATGCAGATACATCCGCAAACAATTTGAAAAAATTGTTAAAAACACTTTTAACGAACACGGAACACAAGATTCCGAACCTGCCCGCGAAGCTATCCGCCATCAACTCGACATGGTTGGAACTGCCGCAGACAGAGCCTTCTGGGATCTTTTTGAAGAAAAGGATGAGTTACCTGAAACTGAGTGGCATACTCTGTATAAATTTTCTCTCTGGACGGCTGAAAAAGAAAAACACCCATTCTATCAGAGAGTAAACTCGGAAAAAGCTCTTTGTGTTACTCTTTAGATTTTTTTCAAAGACACCTTTTGGTGTCTTTATTTTTTGCGAATGGTTTTCTTATTTCTCTTTATTGCCTTTTCATCAAGGACTTTTTTTAAATACCTTCCCGTAAGAGAATTTTTATCCTGTACCAGTGCTTCAGGAGTGCCTTGCGCGACCACCTTACCTCCTTTTTCTCCTCCAGAAGGACCAAAGTCAATAATATAATCAGCGCTTTTAATAATATCCATATTATGCTCAATCATCAAAACAGAATTGCCACGCGAAATGAGTTTTTGAAGTATTTCAATCAATTTTTTCACATCCTCATAATGAAGCCCTACGGTGGGCTCATCCAAGATATAAAGCGTCTTACTTGTAAGCGGACGATATAATTCTGAGGCAATCTTGACTCTCTGTGCCTCCCCTCCGGAGAGGGTCGTGGCAGGTTGGCCAAGTTCAAGATAACCAAGTCCCACCTCATCTAAGGTACTGAGACGGTCATAAATTGCTGGAATATCCTTGAAAAAAGAGAGGCTCTCCTCAACAGTCATTTTTAAACAATCATAAATTGATTTCCCTTTATATTTTACTTCAAGCGTCTCCTTTTGAAATCGTTTTCCTCCACACACATCACATGAGACATACACAGTCGGCAAAAAGTGCATTTCCACAGCAATAACTCCATTCCCCATACATGCCTCACACCTTCCTCCTTTCACATTAAACGAGAATCTCCCCGGCTTCCACCCTCGTTGGCGCGCCTCACTGGTGAGCGCAAAAAGATCTCTCATATGCGTAAAGGTGCCGGTGTACGTTGCCGGATTTGAACGAGGTGTTCTCCCAATGGGAGTTTGGTCAATCAAAGAAGTTCTGTTAATGTATTCTGCGCCTGTAAACGATGTGCAGTTATAAACGGCGGGGTTATTTCTTTTTCGTTCAAATTTACTTTGTAGGTTTTTGTAAATAATCTCATAAACAAAGGATGATTTGCCTGAACCGGAGACGCCCGTCACTACACACATCCTCCCAAGTGGCACGGTAACATTTAGTTTTGTGATGTTAAAGACCTCTCCACCACGCACCTTAAGCGAGCCACGCTCTTCGCAACGACGCTTCTCCGGCAAAGGAACTTCCCTCTCCCCACGCAAATAATCAAGCGTCAATGATTGATACTTCTTTTTGTCTTTCAGCGCTGTTTCAAGTTCCTCTGAAACCATAACCTCCCCACCGTGAATACCGGCGGCAGGGCCAATGTCAACGATATAATCAGCAGAAAAAATAGTATCTTCATCATGCTCAACAACAATAATTGTGTTGCCGATATCACGTAAATCCTGCAGTGTTGCAATTAAACGGTCATTGTCGGAAGGATGAAGACCGATGGTCGGCTCATCCAAGACATAGAGCGCGCCAACAAGGCGTGAGCCTAATTGTGAAGCAAGCCTCATGCGCTGTGCCTCACCGCCAGAGAGTGTATTTGCCCGCCTATTGAGCGTTAGATATTCAATGCCGACATTGATCATAAAAGAAAGGCGGCTGGTTATCTCGCGAATCACCATATTTGAAATTTCCTGTTCTGTCTCAGAAAGTTTTACTTTTTGGAAAAATTCGGTTGCGTTTTCAATAGAAAGTCCCACAAGGTCAACAATGTTTATTCCTCCATCTTGAGGCCCGGCACCAAGATAGACATGGAGTGCTTCTTTACGAAGTCGCGCACCCTGACATTCTGGGCATACTTCAACACCATTAAAAAAACGTGTTCCTAGTCCATTACATTCCGGACATGCGCCGGCAGGAGAGTTAAATGAAAAAAGCCGTGGCTCTATTTCAGGATATGAAAAGCCATCATACGGACACATAAATTTCGCACTCACAAGACGTTCTTTACTCGCCCCTCCCACACCTCCTTCTGGAATCTCAAAACGTATAAGCCCGTCGGTATGATGAAGCGCCCTCTCCAGCGCGTCAGAGAGCCGCTCACGCGCTGCATTTTTGTTGTCCTGAAATTCACTAATATAAAGCTCATCAACCACCACATCAATATCATGCTTTTTATTTTTATTCATCTCAATTCGTTCACGAAGTGCTTTCATGACGCCATCAATTCTAACTGTGCTATACCCTTTATCAAGTAAGTCATAGAGGAGTTGGTAATACTCCCCCTTTCGCCCCACAACAACAGGAGCGAAAATTCTCACCTTCATAGCGTCTACAGCAACGCCGAGCACCTTCTTTGATTTTTGTTTTTTAGAAAGAGTAAGAACTTCTTCTGTAATAAGGTTTATAATTTCTTCATTTGAAAGCTTTTTAATTTCTCTGCCACACTCCAAACAGTGCGGTCTGCCGATGCGCGCATAAAGCACTCGCAGATAATCGTATATCTCCGTGATGGTGGCAACGGTTGAGCGAGGATTTGATGAGGCCGATTTTTGGTCAATAGAAATTGCCGGTGAGAGTCCTGAAATTTCATCAACATCCGGCTTCTGCATTTGGCGTAGGAATTGTCGGGCATATGACGAAAGAGACTCAACATAGCGCCTCTGCCCCTCTGCAAAGATGGTGTCAAAAGCAAGTGATGACTTGCCCGAACCGGAAAGACCTGTGAAAACAATCATTTTTTCGCGCGGAATCTCCACGGTGATATTCTTTAAGTTATGAGTTCGCGCACCCTTCACAACTATTTTTCCTTTATTATTTTTTTTCTCCATACTACCTAAAAACACAAGAGCACTCCCCCGTCGTGTCCGTAGGGGGAGTGTGTCTTTCTTTAATACTAGAAACCTACCATGAAATACCCCTAAGTACAACTCGCAGTAAACCTTTGTGCTTTCCATGGGATTATGCAAAGAAAAAGCCGCGTCTTAAAAAGAGCGGCTTATATGGCGTTAGATTGAATCCCGGAGAAGCTCCGGTCTGCTGTAGTCCTTAGACCTTTGGTACAAGTATTAGACCCGCCTTCCGAAGTTCAATCTAACAAAAGCAGTATAGCAGATGGATAGTTTTAAGCAACCCCATCTATGACCGCAGGTACTTTTGCACTCCGCTGGTAATTTCTCATAGTGTAGTAGTTTTCCAACCGGTGTCAGCTTGTTCCGTATTGTAGAAGAGGAGCCACTACATACTATAGAGTATATGTGTTTATTACTTATAACGATAAGAACCTATACCCCATACTACGCTATAGCGTATAATAGGGTATAGGTAGTAACTCAATAGAGGTGGTTATTAAAATATGGACATCGGATGTCCATATTTTAATAACCCAACCACCTAAAGACTAAGGGCTTCATGACTTCTCTTGGAGAGCAAGAATCTCATCACGCAGAAGTGCTGCCGTCTCAAAGTCTAAAATCTTAACCGCTTCGTTCATCTGACGCTCTTTTTCTTTGATGAGCTTCTTGGGTGCCCTTTTATAGAGATCTCGGTCAACTTCAAGAAGCGTTTTGAGCGCTCGCTCATGCTCGCTTTCAAGCTGTTGTGTAATATCATTAATCGCCTTCTTGATACCTTGCGGAGTAATGCCGTGTTTTTTATTGTATGCTTCTTGAATTTCTCGTCTACGCTGTGTCTCATCAAGCGCTCGTTGCATAGAGCCTGTTATCTTATCGGCATAGAGAATCACTTTTCCATTGATATTACGCGCCGCACGGCCAATGGTCTGAATGAGAGATGTCTCGCTCCGTAAAAATCCCTCTTTATCAGCATCCAGAATCCCAATAAGAGAAACCTCCGGCAAATCCAGTCCTTCCCGCAAAAGATTCACTCCCACAAGACAATCAAACACCCCCCTTCTAAAATCAGTAAGTATTTTTATTCGTTCAATTGTTTTGACATCGCTGTGCACAAACTCCGCCTTCACACCCTTTTCATTAAGGTAAGTTGTCAAATCTTCTGCCATGCGCTTGGTAAGCGTTGTTACCATCGTACGATCTCCCTTTTTCACCACGCGCACTGCCTTGTCAATAAAGTCATGAATCTGCCCTTTATACTCACCCTTTTCAATAACTCCACAAACGACAAGCTCGGGGTCCAAAAGCCCCGTAGGGCGTATCACCTGCTCAACAATGTGCATCGGATCGGTGTTTTCTCTTTCATATGCTCCGGGAGTTGCCGAAGTGTAGAGTCGTTGCCCCACACGTTCCTCAAATTCATAAAATTTCAAAGGACGGTTATCAAGCGCTGAAGGAAGTCTGAAACCATGTTCTACTAAATTTTTCTTTCGTGAAGCATCTCCTACATGCATACCCGCAAGCTGAGGGATGCTAACATGAGACTCATCTATAATGGTCAAGAAATCCGCGCTTCCGTCCTTGTTTCTAGGAAAGTATGAAAGAAGTGTATCGGGCGCTTCGCCTTTTTTCTTGCCAGAGAGATGTCGTGAATAATTTTCAATGCCGTTACAATACCCAACTTCACGAAGAAGTGTGATGTCGCCTTTTGTTCTGCGTACAAGTCTGTCTGCCTCAAGAATTTTGCCCATATCCTGAAGCTCTTTTACTCTTTGTTTTAGTTCGGCTTGTATGTTTTTAATCGCTCCCTCCAATCGTTCTTTGTTAGTAACAAAATGCTTTGCCGGAAAAAGATAATATATATCAACTTCTTCAAGTATGGTGTTGCTTACAGGATCAATCTTCACAATGCGAGAAACCTCATCTCCATCAAGCTCAACGCGAAATGTCTGCCTCACATTAACCGGCATAATCTCAACCACGTTGCCGATAACCCGAAAGTATCCCGGAGTAAGATCAGCTGGCGTCCTTTCAAAATACAAAGAAACGAGGAGCCTTAAAAATTCCTTTCTACTTGCCTTCATTCCTTTTTTAATCTCCAAGTGCTCTTTTCTATACTCATCAGGACTTCCTAATCCATAGATTGCAGAGACAGAAGCAACCACAATAACATCACGTCTGCTTAAAAGGTCTTGCGTTGTCGCGTGCCGAAGGCGGTCAATCTCTTCATTGACCTGTGCTTCTTTTTCAATATAGGTGTCTGAAATAGGAACATACGCCTCCGGTTGGTAATAATCATAATACGAAACGAAATAGTGCACCGCATTATTTGGAAAAAAATCTCGGTATTCCTGTACAAGCTGAGCGGCAAGCGTCTTATTGTGAGCAATGATAAGCGTTGGCTTATTTATACGCTCAATAATATTTGCCGCCGTAAATGTCTTACCTGAACCCGTCACACCCAAAAGCGTCTGGTGCTTTACACCGGTTTTAATGCCACGATACAGTGCCTCAATCGCCTTAGGCTGGTCGCCTTCCGGTTTGTAGTGCGAGGAAAGTTCTAGATTTTTTTGCGCCATAGAAATGGAGTATAGCGCAAAGAGAGGTTTTATAAAAATGCCTGAACCTTTTCCAATACGCCAGACGCCTGGCGTATTGGAAAATTATGCAAAGGAGGACTTTACCCCCAGCGCTTGCCCCGCCATCTGGAAATACATACCCGGCAGTAATACAATGTCCAAAATCTGATTTATGACATTGTTTTGAAATTTTGGACACTCCTTGTATCATAAAAACATTCAAACATTATTGATAATGTTTAAATGTTTTACTCTCTTCTCTACTACTGCCGACCGACCACCTGCCGGCAGGCCTTATACACGCTTTCTCCTCACCACTTTACTTTAAAATTATATATTCAGACCTATAGGTCTGAATATATAATTTTCTCTCTCTTCACTCCTTTCTACCTGCCGGCAAGCAGACTCCTCCCTCCTCATTCCCTCTCTGCCGGCAAGTTTACCCTTTATTACACCTATACAAAATACCTATACTAAATCACTCCTATCTCCAATAGATAACCAGCAACGACAAGCACAACGCCCGACCAGCCGACAAACTGCTCTATCTTCATTGTTGTAAAAACTTTTCGGTCAATTTTATGTTCACGCAATACGCGATGATGTACCCGAAGCGCGGCATAAGCAATAAAGAGTGTCCCAAGAACCTCAAGAGTAAGTCCCATGTTGCTTGTTATTGCACCTATCATAAATTATTTTTGTATGAGCTTATGTTTGGAAGGTTGTTGATGAAGTGGACACAAATCACCATGCTTTTTTATCTCTTCATAAGCTGAAGTGGCGGCAAGCGCTCCTGATGCGGCGGCAGTGATGGCCTGCTTAAAAGAACCAAAGTGGTTCATAGTATCCCCCGCAACCAAAAGTCCATCAACACCTGTGTGCATTGTGGCATCAACTTCAATATAACCATGCTTGCCGAGCTTTACGCCAAGCGGTTTTACAAGCTCCACATGAGGAACATATCCTATCTGAACAAACAAAGCATCAACAACAAGCTCCTTGCTTCCGTTAAATGCCTTTGTAAGAATTACCTTTTCAAACTTTTCATCTCCCACAATTTCTTTTACTTCCGTTTCCTGCAAAACCTCTACTTTTTCTCCCACCCTCTCAAGATTCTCACGGTTAACCGGCTCGCCTGAGAGCGTCGCTTCGCGGTTTATGATATACACTTTTTCTGCATACTCTGAAGCGAGTGTCGCGGCCTTCACCGCGCTGTCTCCCCCACCAGCAATCGCGATTTTTTTGCCGGTATAGAGCGGGCCGTCGCACGTAACACAATAATGAACTCCTTTGCCTGTGAGCTCTTTTTCATTAGGGATGTTGAGTTTTCTGCTTTCAGCCCCACCGGCAAAGATAACAACTGTTGCGTGATAGCGCTCATCTCCCGCCATCAATGTAAAGCAATGATTTTCTTTTTTTAAGCTCTTTACTTCCGTGCTTTTAAATTCTGCCCCAACTTCTTTGGCTTGCTCTTTCATAATTTTTGTGAGCTCATAGCCGTCAAGCGACTTCACACCAGGGTAGTTGGCAATTTTCCCCGCCGTTGCCGTCTCACCTCCCGGCTCTTTCTCAAAAACAACCGTATCAAGCAAGTAACGCCCGCAATAGAGACCCGCCGCAAGGCCTGCAACACCGGAGCCAATAATGGCAACGTCATAGATATTTTTTTTCTCCATTACGTTTATAATACCACGCCAGGAGGACATTGGGTGAGCACGTGTGGATATCCCGATAGAGTAAAAGGTTAAGGGTATGTGTTTTTTTAGACACGCACGCCCAACTAATCGCACGTTCTTACTCCTCAATCTTTCGGCTCTGATTTTGTATGTTATGTACCGCACTGCTCTATGCTACAATAAAAACATGAACAACATTGATTTTCTTGCAATTGGTGACATAACCGCCGACGCGTTTATACGCCTTTCGGGGAATGATGCCGATATAATAAAAAATCCCAATGAAGAAGGGAGTAAAATTTGCTTTAATTTTGGCGATAAAATTGAATATGATTTTGTAAAACAAGTCTATGCTGTCGGTAATAGCCCCAATGCGGCAGTTTCTGCTGTACGGCTTGGACTCTCTTCATCTCTCCTTGCTAACGTAGGGAAGGATGATCTGGGGGAAAAGACCATTGCAACGCTAAAAGAAAACGGAGTTACTACATCCCTTATTCGCACTCACGCCGGTAAAAAAACAAATCAGCATTATGTCCTCTGGTATGGCGCGGAACGCACTATTCTCATCAACCACGAAGAATATCCGTATGAGCTTTCCAATATTGGAGATCCTCAATGGATTTATTTTTCATCCTTAGGAGAGAAGTCAATTGAGTTTCATCATGCGCTTGCCGCATGGCAAAAAGAGCATCCCAAAACAAAGCTTGCCTTTCAGCCGGGAACATTTCAAATTCGTCTTGGGAAAGACAAGCTCAAAGACCTCTACGAAGTAACTGAACTCTTTTTTTGTAATGTACAGGAAGCGCAACGTATTTTAGAAACTGAAGAATCTGATATTAAAGCGCTTTTGAAAAGCATGTGTGCACTCGGGCCACGCATCTCTATCATCACCGACGGTCCGCGCGGTGCCTATACCTACGATGGAGAAGAAATCTGGCATATGCCAATGTATCCAGACCCGAAAGAGCCGCTTGATAGAACCGGTGCGGGTGATTCCTTTGCGAGCACCTTTACCGCAATGCTCGCACTCGGAGAGAGTGTCCCCGAGGCGCTTCGTCGCGCTCCTATTAATTCAATGTCTGTCGTTCAGTATATCGGCGCACAAGAAGGCCTCCTCTCGCGCGAGGTACTTGAAGAGCATCTCAAAAACGCTCCCGCTGACTATAAAGCAACTAAAGTAGAGTAGAAAAACAATCCCTGGACATCCGATGTCCGGGGGTTACTATACTCAAACACCTATTGTATATTTGTACGATTACCGCTCTTGCCATTCCTTTTCCTGACGGACAAGCAGATGTTCTGCGTTCTCTTTATCAGCAAGCAACTGCACAAGCGCTTTTTCCATCCGTATGCTTTGTGATGCCTTCAGAAGCACAACATCTCCTTCTTGTATAAAATCTGCCAGAAACTCCCCCGCTTCTTCCGAGCTTGCAAAATGATAGATATTTTTCTTGAGCATCTTTTTACGATATGCCTCTTCGCCCGCAAGTTCTGCGCGATGCCCCACACTCACAAGAATGTCTGCGTTGACCTTGGCAAGTGCTCCCATTTTTTTATGCTCATCGGCAGTGTACTTCCCAAGCTCAAGCATGTCTCCCAAAACCGCAATTTTCCTCCCTTGGGTCTTAATCTCACCAAGCGCCTCTAGTGATGCACGAAGCGCGGTTGGTGATGAGTTATAGGTGTCGTCAATAAGTGTTGTCCCCTTCACTCCTTCTAAGAGTTTCCCGCGCCCGGGTGGTAAAGATCGCTTACCAAGAATCTCAAGCATTTCAACCATATTCATCCCTAACGTGACGCCCACCGAAAAGGCGGCAAGAGCAGAGTAAATAGAAGCAATGCTAACACTTTCCATAATGCGCAACGGCAAAACCTTGTCACCATACTCTATGCGACAGCCAACTCCTTTCACCCTTCCTTTCTCGTCATATAATAATTCTTTATTCAAGGCTCTTACCATCGCTTCGCGGGCAAACCCAAACGAGATCACCTTCTTTTCTGGAATAGTTTGAATAAGCCGTTTGACATCTTTATCATCAATAGTAAGAACCGCCGTTTTGCCCTCTTTAAGCACCTGTATAAGCGATGCTTTCTCTTCAATCAATGCTTCCCGAGACGGAAAAAACTCTATATGGACCGGTACATCGCCAAAGCGAGTAATAACGGCAATATCAGGCTTAAGCCAACGAGTGATCCGTGGAATATCTCCAGGGCGATCTGTCCCTACCTCAAGAACAAGTATTTTAGGATAATGATTTTTTAAAACAATCAGAAGTATTCCTTCAATGAGAATCTTAAACCATGTAGAGGCATTGTTCCAGCCACTCTCACAACCAAGGATGGTAAGTGGCACACCAAACTCGCTATTAAAACTTTTTTTACTTCTCTGTACAAAATATTTTTTTTCCAAAACATCCGCGATAGCATCCTTACTTGTCGTCTTCCCTACGCTTCCCGTAATGGCAATAATCATTGGCTTATACTTACGCAGTACAAGCCATGCCTCAAAGGTAAGTAAAAAAATAATAATTGATTTAAATACTTTTTTAACCATAAAAGGGTTTAGCGATCCGGAGGAATTTCATAATAGGTAAGAAGAAATTTCATAATATCCATAAAAGGATGAGTGAGTGTTTCTGAGGCATAACGAACTCCTTGAGGGTCAAGTATGTAGAGAAATACTAAAAACTTTGGTTCATACGCAGGCGCATACCCAAAAAACGAATGGAGGTGCCTGTCATCATAATACCCGCCCTCATCTTCTTTAGCAATTTGTGCTGTTCCTGTTTTTGCAGCAATGCTATAGCGAGGAAGCGCTACTACTCCGCCCAAAAGAGCTTCGTCAACCACTTCTACAAGCATCCTCGTTACCTCATAGGTACTTTCCTCTCGAAAGACACGCGTACGATCCCCAAATGAAATAAGTTGTATCGGGCGCAAGTCTCTCTCTATTGCATAGCCAGCATGGGGTGTAAGCATAACTCCTCCATTGGCCAGAGACGAGAGCGCACGCACCATGGTGATTGGGGTTGTCGCAATACCTTGACCAAATGAAGCGGTTGCAAATTCAATATCACGAGAGCTCTCCAAGTTATTAACGAGCCCCCTCACCTCACCGGGAAGGTCAATGCCTGTTTCTTCTCCAAATTCAAGTTTTTTAAAATATTCTCGAAACACATCTCTCCCCACTTCCTGCATAATGTGGACAGCTCCTGTATTGAGCGATTGATTTAAAATTTCCTGTAAGGGAACAATACCGCGCGCTTTTCCATCATAGTTTTCAATTCGCGCACTGTTAAGAACCACAAATCCTTTATCATTATACGTATCGTCTGAAGAGAGCGCACCACTATCAATTCCTACTGCCATAGTAAGTGGCTTCATGATAGAGCCAAACTCATAAACATTCTCAACGAGAGGGTTGCCAAAGAGTGAAATGTCGGATTCTTCCTTGAATGTGTTTGGGTTAAAGGAGGGTCGTGAAGCCATGGCGTAGAGTGAGCCATCGGTTGGATTTATGATAATACCCCCTGCGCCTCGCGCCCCATACTTTGTCATAACTTCAGCAAGAGTATTTTCAAGTATTTGCTGAACCTGTGGCTCAAGAGAGAGTACAATATCACCCTCTCCTTTATTTTTATAAAAAAGGGTTTGTTCTATGTTTGCAAAAACTTCAGCAAAAAAATTTATATAGAGGTCTTTTTTGTCTCTTTGTAAAATATCATTATAATATCGCTCAACCCCATAGCGTCCACTAACTATGTCTCCTTTATACCCTATAAAACCAAGAACGTGCGCCGCTCTTTCTCCCCATGGATAAAAACGCCACCTTCTCTTCTGCACAATAACTCCGGGAAGAGAAAGCGCGCTCACCCTTTCCGCCTCTTCTTTGCTCACTTTCTCTAAGAGTTCTTCATAGGGATCATCCTTCTTCCCCGCTCTAAAGAAAAAATCACCCTCTTCTAACGAGGGGAAAATGAGGGAGAGCTCTTTATACACTTTCCTTGCATCAGAAAGAACGCGAGGATTTATAGCAATAGTATAGCCGATCTGAAGTGTTGCTGCTGAAATGCGTGAACCGTCTTTTTGTTTAAAATAAATAAAGCCACGATCATAAATATCCTGAGAAGGAGATACGTATTGACGATCAGCACGAAGCGCAAAAGATTCACCCTGGAGAATCTGAACAAAAAAAAGTTTCGTAATAAGCAAGCCAGCAATAAAAAGAGTGACTATATAAAAAAGAGTACTTCTCGTTCTAAACGAATTATTCATACTGATATACCTCTCTAAGCACTGTCCAAGCTCTCCTCAGATGACTATTCTATACCAAGATTCCCAACAAGTTGTCGCTGAGATGCAAAGACTTGATTGCGAGGTTCATTAAAACCAAGTATATAAGCCTTTTGATACGTGATGTAGCTTCTTAGTGCGCCATACTCCCTCTCAAGCTCTCCCACCTGTGCAATAAGCTCTCCCATTTCATGCTCAAGAGACTCTCGCTGTACAATATTAATGATAAGTGCATTCACAAGATATCCGTATGCCATAAAAAAAACAACTACCAAGCACGCAAGGGAGATAACCAGCTGTTTCTTATTTATGTGGATAACGTTTTCAATGGATTTCATTTTTTTCAATAATTCTTAATTTTGCGCTTCGTGATTTGGGATTGTGCTCTCGCTCATAAGCGCTCGGAGTAATAGGTTTTTTATGTATATGTGTGTACGTGCCGTTTTCAACCCACTTCTTAAATGTTTGTTTTACTATCCTATCCTCAAGAGAATGAAATGAGATGACTGCGACGCGACCATGTGGTTTTAAAATTTCTGGAACCTGTTCTAAGAGTGCTTCAAGCGCTGAAAGTTCATCATTAACTGCAATGCGAAGTGCTTGAAAGACTCTTGTAGCTCTATGTCCTCCTCCCCGGCGCGGCCCGGCAGGAACGCTTTTTAAAATAAGCTCTTGTAAATCTTTTGTTGTATCAAGAGGATGTTCTTTCCGCGTGGCAAGAATAGTATCAGCTATCTTGGAGGCAAAAGGTTCTTCTCCGTATTCTTTAAAAATCTGCACAAGATCTTTCTTTCCCCAGCGATTAACTATTTCATAAGCAGTAAGAGCTCCTGTAGGAAAATCTTTTGTAAAGGTCATAAGAAGTGGTTCATCTTTTCTGAATGAAAAACCTCTTCCAGATTGTTCAATCTGCTCTGTCCGTAAGCCTAAATCAAGCACAAGGGCATCTATGGTGTTAAAAGAAAGCTTGGTAAGTATCTCTTTTAGATTCCTAAAATTTCCTTGTACAAAATGCTTTTCTGTCGGGAAACTCTTCAATCGTCTTTCCGCCTCTTTTAGTGCCGTCTCATCCTCGTCAATGCCAATCAGAACCCCTTTCTCACCGATAATTTCGCATATTTTTAAGGCATGGCCACCGTTACCGAGTGTGCCATCAACAACGACAAAGCCTCTCTTTAGATTCAAGCCTTTAATAACCTCTTGTAAAAGAACACTCTCGTGCATGAAAATTAGATCGCTCCAATCTCACCCAATTTTTCGGCAAGTGTATCTGCTTGGGTTTCAATATGTTTCTTGTAATCATTCCATGCCTTCTCGCCCCAAATCTCAACGTGCCCCCCTACTCCTACCAACACCACCTTACTTTTAAGTCCCGCAAACTCTTTCAAAAAATCAGGAACAAGAATTCTCCCAAGAGAATCAATGGAGGCATCAAGTGCGCCGGAGAGCATAAAACGAGTAAACCCTCTTGTATCTTTCTGCCCCATTGAAAGGGCACTTAATTTCTCTGCGACCTTTTCCCACTCTTTCTTTGAATAAACATATAAACAGTTATCAAAGCCGCGAGTAATGACAATGTTCTTACCAAATTCCTTTCTGAATTTCACAGGCAATGAAAGCCTTTTTTTCGCATCAATACTGTGTCTGTATTCACCAATCAACATATTTCCCACTATTTACCACTTTCTTAAATTATATACTACTTTCTCCCACTTCACTAAAAAGTTATCCACATCAATAAACCGCTAAAATCTAAAAGATTTTAGCGGTTTATTGGTTTCTGAGAGTCTCTAGCTTTTCCAAAAGGCATGGTACAAGAGCGTCTCGGTGCACTTGCAAGGTTGTGCCTTTAAAAGGTTACTTACTTCAGTTAACTGAAGTAAGTCGTCTTTCAAACTTCACTCTCTAAATGCAGGGGTATCTTTTTGTCCGAATCATCTCATTTCTTGGAGGTAACCTTGTTTAAAGCCCGACTTTAAAACAAGGTGAGTATTTGGATAATTGTAACGCACCTCTGTACCGCTCGTATAGTGTGTTAGCAACACATACGCCGAAGGGTGTAGATTACGCAATTTTGATGACACTATAGGAAATATCTCCTTTCGGTGACCGGCAAAGCGCTTCCTCACCTTTTTTCTTTCCCATAAGTGCTTCACCTAACGGACAGCGATTTGAAATTTTTCCTTCTACAATATTTGATTCTTCCGCTCCAACAATTTCGTACGTCTTTGTAGAACTCTCTCCCTCCTTCTTAAGTGTTACCACCGAACCAATAGAGACAGAGTCAATCTTGTGATCCAAGACAACAACGGCGTTTTTAAGAACTGCCTCAATGGTGGCAATCCGCTCTTCAATACCGGCTTGTGCATCTCGCGCTTCCTGGTATTCAGCATTTTCTGATAGGTCGCCGAGGGATTTTGTGTATTCAAGCTTATCCGCAATTTCTTTTCGTTTTTCTGTTTTGAGCGTTTTAAGTTCTTTTGTAAGCTCATTTTGTTTCTCTTGACTTAAATATATTTTCCCCTCTTCGGCATTTTTTGCAATATCCATAATAGTAATTGTTTATTCTTATAGTTTATTCTTATATAGGTTTGGTTGATTATATACACAAATGGCTAAATTGCCAAATATTCCGGTGTCTCTGTTCTCATCCATAAAAAAAGCTCCCGCATAATAAAGAGTCCTCCAATAAGATTGTTTCGTGGCCCCTTCTCCATTACTACTGAAAAAGCATAGCGAGGCTCTTCATAGGGAAAGAATCCTATCACCCATGAGTTCACACTTTTTTTTGAAATTCCCACCTCTGCGGTCCCTGTCTTTGCAGCAACATCTACAAAAGGGAGAGAAAGTCCTGCCGCAGTACCGCTCGTAACCGCAAGGCGCATCCCCTCCCTAACCACCGCGTAGTGCTCCTTATCTATATACTGTATATTCTTTTTTAATGACCGGACTTCTTTGTTATCAATCATTTTTACAACGCGTGGCAAAAAAAGTGCTCCGTCATTTGCAATTGCAGAAATAGCACGAACAGCTTGAAGTGGTGTTATCTGAAATCCATATTGACCAATTGCAGTGTTATAGGTATCACCAACTCTCCACTCATCTCCAAAAACCTGCTTTTTCCAAGAGGGTGTCGGGATAACGCCCTTCTCCTCGCCTGAAAGATCAACACCTGTTTCAGTGCCGAAGCCTAAAAGCTTAAAATATGCTTCAAGCCGTTCAATCCCAACACCCTCCTGCTCTTCATATCCTCCTGCTACCTCATAGAAATAAACATTAGAAGAGACAGCAAGCGCTTCACGCAACGAAACCCACCCATGAGCCTTCCAGTCGGTAAAGACGGACTCGCGGTCTTCAAAATATGGATGCGGGATAGAGAGAGAGCCCGTACTTAAAATTTTTGTTTCAGGATCAATTACCTTTTCATTTAAAGCGGCAAGAGCAACAAATGGTTTTACAATGGAACCGGGAGTATATAAACCATTTGTTGCTCTGTTTAAAAAGGGCTCTCTTTCATCATTTATAAAAGAACGAACCTCTTCACTTCCGCCTGTGAGTATGGCGGGGTCATATTCAGGAAAGCTCGTAAGTGCAATGAGCTCACCCGTCTTTATGTCCATGATCACTCCTGCGCCGGCATTAAATCCTACTGTGCGTGCAAGAGAGCCTATTTCCTCATAAAGTTTCTTCTGTATTCTTTCATCTATAGCAAGGGTAATGTTTTTGCCGTTTTTTACAGGGCGTGTGGCGCTTTGTGATGCTATGTTTCCCAATGCATCGGTCTCAACAATAATAAGGCCGTTCTCCCCGCTGAGTATCTCATCATAAAAATTTTCAATTCCCGCTACTCCGGTAAATGTATCCTTAATGTAAAAACCGGAGGAATCTTGAGATGGATAACGCACATAGCCAACCACATGAGCAAGACCCGCCTCAACCCCATAAGCTCGTTTTGAATATTCCCTTTCCTCTTTAAACGACTCATTCCACGCTAGAGCAACTCCATTACGGTCAAAAATTACACCTCTTTCAGGAAATACCGGAGTGTGCTGAAGCCTATTGTTTTCCGCTAACGCACTATAAAAAAGACCATTTTTTACCTGAAGAAGATAAAGTTTAAAAGCAAAAAGAAGGATTACCACAAGAAATAACCCTCCTAAAAAAAGAAGTGTGTGTTTTGAGATGGACTTCTCCAACCTTCCTTGAAACTGATGCGTATCAAAACGAGGAAGATTAGTGGCATCTAAAAATATCTCATCGGGATCAATGGTATGTCGTACTTTATTAGTACGACGTCTTTTAAACATAATTGGCGATGTGTTTAGTGCTCATAAAAACGAATATATTTCTTTACTATAGATGAAACAACAAGAAGAACAAGAGCTCCTTGTGTCATAAGAAAATGAGTATTAAAAAACAACGAGGTGTCAGTCCCGTAGAGCAAATCTACAACAAGGCTCCATCCGACAAGCTCATAAAACGAACGAAATATAAAAAGAAAAATAATTCCAAGAACAAGAAAAAGCCACCACGGAAGATAGAGAAGTGAGACAAAAAGGATGGCATTTGCAATAAGGCGCATAGAATTAGTTTATAAGCACCTCAACCCATCTAAGGTGTTGCATCATTACCGGGCTTCTGAAAAGTATTTTTTGAAACGAACTTCCCGGGTGCTTTTCTACAACAGAAACAACTCCTAAAATCTGTATGACAAGAGAAGGGAGGAAGACGACATCACCTTCTTTAATCTCAATTCCACGAGGAATCTCCATAATAAAGTTTCCTCCTCCACGGCCGTATGCTGTGGCAGAGAGGCCTCTCTCTCCAACAAGCACCCCAATCTCCTCTCCGGGTGAAGAAAACAATCTAACCAAGGAGGTGCTCCTATAAACTTTCTCAACCTTACCAATCACCACATCACTACCAAATAAGACACGGTCGCCTTCCTTTACTTTGTCATCACTCCCCGTATCTATAATCAGCGTGTCATATGGTGTTTGTGTTGGCTTCACCAATACAACCGAGAGAAGTGTTGTTGGTATTGTATCTTCTCTGCCGAGAAGTGCTTTAAGTTGTCTGTTTTCTTCCACAAGAAGGTCGCGCGAAAGAGAGCGCATACGCAATGTTGTAATCTCTTGCTCCAACTCTTGTGCACGCATGCTCTCTTCTGTACCTTGAAACAAAAGAGCTGGTGCTTCCCAGAATGGTCCTGCAAAAGAAGTAAGAAGACGCGAAAAGAAGCTCGAGGTACTCTCTGATGCAATAAAAAGTACAAGAATAAGAATAACTCCCATAAGAGCAATGAGGGATTTTCTTGTACGTGGCTTCTTATATTGTCGGAGATGAATCATCGGTATTTTCTAATAAAATTTCCCTATAACTTTCTAAATCCTCAAGAATCTTGCCCGTTCCTCGCACTACTGCGGTTAGGGGGTCATGCGCAATATGAATAGGAATTTTAAGTTCTGTATGCAAAAGATCAGCAAGCCCTGTAATACTTGCCCCTCCGCCGACAAGAATGATACCGCGTGTCATTACATCTGAGAGCACCTCCGGTGGAGTTGTTTCCAACACCTCTTTTATTGACTCAAGTAAGAGTGCAACAGAAGGCGCAATTGCCTCACGGATATCAGCGTCGGTTAAAATTACCTCTCGTGGCAATCCAGTAACAAGGTCACGCCCGCGTACTGCCGCCTCAAGTATCTCTTGACCCTCAAGAACACTGCCAATAGCTATTTTAACATCTTCCGCCGTTCGTTCTCCGATAATAATTTTAAACTGATTGCGGATATACGCAATAATGTCTTCATTAAATCTGTCTCCTGCAACACGTAAATTTTTTGAGCGTACAATGCCCCCGAGTGAAATTACTGCAATATCAGTTGTGCCACCACCGATATCAATCACCATTGTTCCAATTGGTTCTTTAACAGGAAGCTCTACGCCGATTGCCGCCGCCATTGGCTCTTCTACGATATGGACATGTCGTGCGCCGGCATTAAAGGTTGCGTCCCGCACCGCACGCGTTTCAACATTGGTAATTCCTGAAGGGACCCCAATAACTACTTTAGGCCGTACAAGCCTTGGAGAAAGTTTGTGGGTCTTATTTAAAAAGTATGAAAGCATCTCTTCGGTTACCTCAAAGTTGGATATCACACCATCAACTAAAGGACGCACCGCGACAATGTGACCGGGTGTTCTTCCGAGCATTTGTTTTGCCTCTCGTCCCACTGCCACCACGCGCCCCGTCTTCTGATTAACCGCAACCACCGACGGTTCATTGATAACAATCCCATACCCTTTTACAAAAATGAGCGTATTGGCTGTTCCGAGGTCAATGCCGATATCGTTTGAAAACAGCTCATATCCTTTCTTAAACAACCGTTCTCCAAATTTTTTTACTCTTTGTTTATTCATATAATGTATTCACTTCAACCATACTAATCTTGTTGCTCTTTCTTTCTTTACATTCAACAAAACCTTCTTTCTCCAAGGTTTTCTCTCCGACAATAAGTTGGTGCGGAATACCAATAAGGTCAGCATCAGAAAACTTTACTCCCCCGCTCACGTTTCTCTCGTCAATCAAGACGCTCGCACCCTTTTTTTCTAACTCATCGGCTATTCTCATTGCTCTCTTTTCTACCTCTCCTTCTCCAAGTACAATAAGATGATACTCATACGGAGCAATTTCCTCCGGCCAGACAATTCCCTTATCATCAGACAAGATTTCAACGACCGCTCCCATCAAGCGCCCGAGCCCAATGCCATATGAGCCCATATAAGGATGCTGCCGCTTACCAGCATCATCAAGGTAGGAAAGCCCTATCACCTCAGCGTAGCGCGTACCAAGAGGAAAGATATTGCCCACCTCAATCGCCTTCTTTTCTTGGAGAGACTCTTTTGAAAGAGAGAGCGACGAGAGCACCTCAGGTGTGTAAACTTCTTTGTTAACGGCAATTCTTTTTGTATCATCAACATAAATAATATCCTCCCCCGCGTCCGAGAGTGCCTGAAACTCATCACTGAATTTTGAAAACGAACCGCCACTTGCAAAGGTCCGAAAGACCACCTCACCAAGCCCTACACGCTTAAAGATAGAGAGATAGCTCTCTGCGCATTTTTCATAAAACTCACGAAAATCTTCCTCATTTTCTGAAAATGAGTACAAATCTTTCATTAAAAACTCTCTTCCCCGCATGAGCCCTGACTTTGCGCGAAGTTCATTGCGAAATTTTGTTTGAATCTGGTAAATATAAAGTGGGAGGTCGTTGTGTGAGCGAACGTGATTGGTGAGAAGCTGTGTGAGTGGCTCTTCGTGCGTGTTTGCAATGCCAAGCTCTTCGCCGTTGTTGACTAACTTTGTTTTAAACCAATTGTCTACCACGCTCTCACTCCACCTCCCGCTTTTCTTCCAGACAGACGAATCTTGGAGTGTAGTCATCAAAATCTCCTGCCCGCCAAGCGCATTCATTTCTTCACGAATAATATTCTCAATCTTACGGAGTACTCGCAGGCCAAGCGGGAGATATGAGTAAACCCCCGCCATCTCCTTGTTAATAAAACCTGCCCGTATGAGGAGTTGCGCGTTTCTTGACACCTCGTCTTTCGGTGCCTCTTTTCGTGTCTTTGAGAAAAGCTCGCTGTAGAGTTGCATAGGCATATAATAGCTTAAAACCTCGTGTTATCCAAATTCCTCTTTTTTGAGTACCCCCCAAATGAAGCCGTGAGGAGTTTATGATTTTTTACATTTATCTATTGGACCTCGTTAAACCTAGGAAAATAATCTTTGATGGAGAAAGCATTGTGTGCTACTCTTTTCTGCGGAGAAGTAAAATACACAACAAAAGAGAGGAGAGGTTATATGAAAATAAAAGAAGCAGTACCGGAAGAGAAAGAAAAGTACTCTCCCGGATTTTACTGGCATGGAGACCACAATGCTTTGATTGGATACTGCCACAACTACAACAGGTGGGCAGGATATATCCGCACTAGAAAACCCGAACGAGAGCAAGAGCTTCTCCTTCACCTTTTCAAAAAGGTACAAGGAGAGCTTCCCTCCAAAGTTGTTGAAAGTGGGCGTACGCTCAATGAAGCATGGTATGCGCTGAATAAGACATGGCGTGTGCTGGATACGTGTGCAAAACAAGCATACCATCAAGCAGGCCAAGTGACTCAGGACGCAATCGAAGAAAACTACGAGGCAATCCTCGCACTCCACGAGAAGGAGTGCCCCCATTGCCCGTGGAACGGAGAGACAATCTTCCTAAAAGCTGAGACAATCTAACAAAGATACTCTCGCACAACGCCCTCACGACACAAATGTTTCGTGAGGGCGTTTTTTCTTTTTCGTAAAATTTCTCCTCATCACTCCAAAATTATATATTTTACCCTATAGGTCTGAATATATAATTCTCTCACTACGTACCACTAACTCCTTACCCCTTATTCCGTATAACTTACTCTCCTTTCCCACTAACTACCAACTATTCTCACAATATCGTTATAGGTCACAAAAACCATAAGAAGGATAAGGAGTGCAAAGCCAACAGCATTTGCCGTGTTGGCGATTCTCGGTGAGAGAGGAGAACCCTTAATCGCTTCAATCAAGAGAAAGAGGAGCCGCCCTCCATCAAGCGCAGGAAAGGGAATAAGGTTTATAATTGCCAAGTTAATTGAGATGAGCGCCGTCAGAGAAAGAAGATATATAAAGCCAAACTCCGCTGCGTCACCAACAATACCGACAATTCCAACAGGTCCTGCCAAAGAAGAGAGGTCTGCGCCACCGTTGAAGACACCGGCAATAATACCGCCAAAAGCAGAGAGCGTGGCAAGTGTTAGTGCTCCTGTAAGTTTTGCCCCTTCAAAAAGAGCTCTGTGTATGGGAAGAGAAACAATTCCTATCATATCCATCCCCACGCCAATAACCGCGCGCCCTTCCACAATACCGCTCTGTGGGGTTACGCCCACCTCCCCTTTATGCTCTGCGCGCTTATAGACAAGATCAAGAGAAACACCATCTCGCGCAGCAACAAACGCTTGTGTTTCTTCAATGGTTGGATTCTCCAGAGTCACCCCTCCTTCTTTGAGAGAGAGAATCTTATCTCCCGCACGAAGCCCCGCAGTTGCGGCCGGAGAACCCTCTTCTACACCGACAACAACAAGAGCTGTGTCGCGCACTTCCGCACCAGCAGGAGCAAGAGATACCGATGTCGGCAAACCGCTCATAAACCCGACAGAAATAAGTATCCACGCAAGAAGAATATTAAAGAAAACACCTGCAACAATGACCCCCGCTTGTACATATTTTGGTTTGTGCACCAAGCTTCTCTCCCTTTCGCTTCCTTCCAAAGATTCTTCATCAAGCGTCTCACCAAAAATTTTTACAAAACCACCAAAAGGTAGTGCGTTTATTGTGTACTCGGTCTCACCATATTTTTTTCCAAAAAGTTTTGGCGGAAACCCGATGCCAAACTCATCAACTCGGATGCCTGATTTTTTTGCAACAATAAAATGCCCAAATTCATGAACAAGAATGAGCACAACCAAAATAATGAAAAAAATAAATAGAGACATTTTAGTAAATAGGAGTAAGTGGTTAGGGGTAAGGGGTTAGGAGTGAAGAGTAAATTAGTAATAACCTGCTACAGAGAAACAGCTGACTATCAACTACTAACCAATACGCTAGCGAGAGATTTCTTTCTTTTTTCGCTCAGTCATTGCCTCAAACTCATCTGTGCAGGCAGAGATAATTTTTTCCATCTCCTCCTTAAACCGAAATTTATCATCTTCTGAAATTTCTCCTTCCTTTTCTTTCTTTTGGATATCCTGCCACACTTCATCACGCGCACCACGCAGGGAAATTTTTGCCTCCTCAAGCTTCCCAAGCGCTACTTTCAACAATGCCTCTCGTCGTTCAGAGGTAAGTTCCGGGAAAGAAACCAGAACACTTTCTTCATTTGCAGAAACACTTACTCCAAGATCGGCGAGAAGAAGGGCCTTTTCTATGTCTTTAATCTGCCCTCTGTCCCAGGGCACAACACGGAGGGTGCGAGGATTTTCTATTGTAATGTTTGCTCTATGATTAAGGGGAAGTTTTGAGCCGTACGATTCTACCCGCACCGCATCAAGAATGGCTGGCGTAGCCCGACCCGTACGCACCACCGCGAGTTCTCCTTTGAGCCAGTGTGTTATTTCTTCAGTTTTTTTCTTTAATGATGAAAAATTGTAAGTCATAGGCGCGTTACATAGGGAGTAGTGAGTAGTGTGCATACTCATCATCTACAAAGTATAGCAAAAAAATTATGTCTTTAGAACCGGAAGAACCAGTGAGAGGTATTCTAAAACACCCTTTTTTGTCGTTCCTTGCTGATGAAGATAGTCACGACACTTTAGCACAAGAGAAAGTGCGCGTTGGACTTCTTTTTTTTCTCGGTGAATATATAATTCACTCTCAAGTGAATTCACAAGAGAAATTGCTTCTTCTACTCCCCGCTCTTCCTTTATCCACTTCTCAACAAAATTAAGTCGTGCGGCAAATGAGAGAGAAAGAAATTTTTGTGCAGTACCGACATGGAAATTCTCATCTCTACAAGGTACAACCATAACACGAGAACGAAGTGTTGGCAAAAGCGTATGTGCTGAAGGAAGAAGCACAAAAAAAACAGCATAAGAAGACGGCTCTTCAAATAATTTCAAAAGAGCATTTTGTGCCTCTCTTGTAAAACGGTCTACTCCTAACACAAAAATTCTAATATCATTCTGCAGGGGTTTTTTTTGTGCAAAATCCTTTAATGCACGAACTTCGGGTATTCCGCATACCTCGTATGCACCATAGAAATAATCCGGATTTCCTTTCGTCTCTAAAGAAAGCTCTTTCTTTAAAAATGAAAGAAGTGGTTGGAGTGCACAATGCCTTCCTCCTTCAATGACATAGGCATGATGAAGTTTTGTATGCGTATCAGGAAGGTGTTTTTGTAATACTTTGTAACTATCCATCGTTATTTTGAAATAATGGTTTTTTTATAGATATCCAAATGTTCAAGTGCAAATCCTGTACCACGCGCAACGGAAAAAAGCGGATCTTCCGCCAAATACGCCTTAACGCCCGTTCTACGATAGACAAGCTCGGGGAAATTGCGTAACTGCGAGGTGCCTCCTGTCATAATAATGCCTTGGTCAATTATGTCAGATGAAAGTTCGGGAGGTGTCTCCTGTAAAACATCTTTTATCGCCTTAATCACTTCTTGAAGCTGCGGGTTTATTGCCTTTACAATCTCGTTGGTTGAAACATTTACACTACGAGGAAGCCCCGCAATGAAATCGCGACCCTTAATGGCAACATTTCGCTCATCGTCAACGGCGATTGCCGAACCGATTTTTATCTTCACCTCCTCTGCTGTTTTATCGCCAATAGCTAAGTTAAAAACTTTTTTTATATAATCAGCAATTGCATTATCAATTTTATTACCCGCACACTTCACCGACTTTGATGCAACAATCCCTCCAAGTGAGATGACGGCTACATCCGTTGTCCCACCACCGATATCAACAATCATATGCCCGCGCGCCTCGTGAATAGGAATCCCTGCGCCAATCGCCGCGAGAATTGGCTCTTTAACGACATAGGCATTTTTGGCGCCGGCCCTAATTGCCGCCTCAATCACCGCTCGTCGCTCTGTAGAAGAAACCCCTGCCGGCACAGAAATCAATACCTCCGGTCGAAAAATATTCCATACACCGAGCACTTTATTAAAATAGTAACGAAGCATCGCCTCAGTAACATTATAATCAGCGATGACACCATCTTTCATAGGCTGATACGCAATAATGCTCTCGGGGGTCCTTCCTATCATTTTCTTCGCCTCAAGCCCCACAGCAAGAATCTTATTGTCTTCAAAAGAAACCGCAACAACCGAAGGCTCATTCAACACAACCCCTTTCTTAGGGACATACACTAAAATATTTGCCGTTCCAAGGTCAATTCCTAATTTTTTTGATAATATTCCCATAGTAATTACGCCTTCCCGGGCACCCGTAGAATAGAAACACCCAACAACGAGAGTCTTTCCTCTACGCGCTCGTAGCCACGATCTATCTTATCTACATTATGAATAATTGATTCGTCACGAGCAATGATTGCCGCAAGTATAAACGCAAGCCCTGCACGAATATCCGGACTTTCAAGCTTCCTCCCAACGAGCTTTGTTGGACCTTCTACAATGGCTCGGTGTGGATCACAAATTGATATATCAGCACCCATATGCACCAGCTCTTTTACATATTCAAGGCGCGCTTCAAAAATAGTCTCAAAAATAAGAGAGGAACCCTTTGCTTGTGAAAGAAAGACCGCCATTGGTGCTTGAAGATCTGTCGGAAAGCCGGGGTATTCGTGTGTTTTTATATCGGCCGCTTGAAATACTTTTCTGCCATTATTATAGACACGAAGAGTATCTTTCCCAACTTTCATAGTCACACCAGAAAGACTCAATACTTCAATGAGTGCCTCAACATGCCCAGGATTACACTGTGTGATGGTAATATCCTTTCCTGCAAGTGCCGCAAGAATAAGAAAGCTTCCTGTCTCAAGACGGTCGGGAAGCGTCGTGTATGCCTTACGCACACGCAAAGGATTTTTTACTCCCCGTATTTCTATGGTGTGCGTCCCTGCGCCTTTGATATGTGCCCCACAACTATTTAAAAATTCAGCAAGGTGTGCAATTTCCGGCTCACAGGCACAATTCTTAAGAATAGTTTTGCCTTCTGCAAGTACGGCAGCCATCATAAAAGTCTCGGTGGCGCCAACACTTTGGTTTTTAAAAAAAAGTGTTGTTCCCTTTAATCTTCCTGAGGGAACATGCATATGATAATACCCTCCTTTGACGCTAACACGCGCACCCATTTTTTTATAGCCCTCAAGAAATAAATCTATCGGCCGTGCACCCAAAACACATCCACCCGGATGAGGAAAAGAGACGGCACCATAACGAGCTAAAATTGGACCAGAGACAACAATGGAGGCGCGCAGTCGTTTAGCGATCATATCTCCGAAATGTCCGTCAGATTTTTTAGGAGGATAAACAACTAAGGTACGATTCTTCTTCCCCACTGTTGCCCCAAGAGACTCTAAAAGCGAAACCATCATAGAGACATCTTTAATGTGCGGTACATTTTTTATAAAAACTTCTCCCTTAAAAAGAAAAGATGCCGCCAACGCTTTGAGAACTGCGTTTTTAGCGCCATTTACAGCTATTTTCCCTTTAAGGGTTTTGCGCCCGGCAAGTCCTTTTATAATAAATGAGTCATTCATAGTCTCTCTTATAGTACGGGTTTTTGCCGTACTTGTCCAAAACCGCTACAATAGAGGTTATGCGAGTCATCCATTGTACGCCCTTTCTACGCTCATTAAGGAAAGAGTCTCTTTCCTATTTTACCTCGCACTCTATCACTCCTGGAACGTTGGTACGCGTTCCCGTGCGCAAAAAAGAGGTATACGCATTGGTAACAGACATTGAAGACGTGGGCGCGTCAAAGCTTTCTATTAAAGATGCCCCGTTCGGGATGAAGAAGGTAACGGAGATATGTGGCGAGAGTCTTATTACACCGCACTTCCTCAATGCAATGAAGCGTGCAGCAGAATATTTTGTAACCTCTCAAGGGGCGCTTCTTGAGACATTTCTATCTCAAAATATTATAGAGCTCTACACAACAACAATAAAAAAAAGTTCTGCAACCGGAAAGAAGAAGGGAGAGGCAACGAACACATCGCGACCACAAGGATACGAAAAACTCCTTTTTCAAAGTGATGAAGAGGATCGCATGGCATCATACCGAAGCCTTATTAGAGAACACTTTGCAAAAAACCGCTCTGTTTTTATTCTGGTACCCACACAGGAAGACGCTTCCCGTATTACCCCTTTACTGACCAAAGGAATTTCCGAATATGCCGTCATGCTCCACGGATCCTTAAGCAAAAAGGAACGTGCTCTCGGATGGGAAAAAGTCGTTGAGAGCATTCATCCTCTTCTTATTGTGGCAACTGGTTCTTTTTTAAGCATTCCAAGAGAAGACCTTGGCGCTATTGTTGTTGAAAGAGAAAATTCTAGTGGCTTCAAGACACTAAAACGACCTTACCTTGACATGCGCACCTGCGCTCAATTTTTAGCACAAGAGCTTGGTATAAAATTTATTGTTGGAGATGTACTCCTGCGAACCGAAACACTCTATGAGAGAGAGGGGGAAGATGTCGCGGATTTTACCCCTTTAAAATTCCGAAGCATCTCATCCGCGCAAAACATACTTATTGACATGAAGGCGAATCATGAAAAGGAAAAAGAGAACGCCTTTGTTCTCTTAGGTAAAAGATTGAGAGGGGCTCTTGAAAAAGCGCAAGAGAGCAACGAACGTTTCTTTCTGCTCACTGCACGAAGGGGTCTTTACCCCATAACACTATGCAACGACTGCGGTGATACCATACGATGCAGAAACTGCGATGCACCGCTTGTATTGCATGGAAAAACAGGTGCTACAACAAAAAAAAGGAACGTTTTTCTCTGCCACATCTGCAGTGAAAAAATAGAATCTAAAGATATGTGTATGAAATGTGGAAGCTGGCGCTTTGCGACACTCGGAATAGGCTCGGAAAGAGTTGAAAGGGAAGTACTAACACTTTTCCCGCAAGCAAAAGTGTTTCGTCTAGATAAAGATAGCGCAACAACAAAAACACAAGTTAAAAAAATTATAGAATCATTTGAAAAATCACAAAAAGGAATACTTGTTGGTACCGAGATGGCAGTCTCTCATCTTGAGGAAGAAACTCCTCATAGTGCCGTTGTGTCTGTTGATTCACTCTTTACCATCCCTGACTTTAGAATTCATGAACGAGTATTTGCACTTTTACTTCGCCTTCGCAGTAAAACACAAAAACAATTTCTTATACAAACAAGATTGGGCAATGGAGAGATCTTCACAAACATTATTGAGGGTAATCTAACAAACTTTTATCGTCATGAACTTGCTCTGCGCAAAAAATTTTCCTATCCACCCTTCTCTCTTTTCATTAAACTTACCCGAAGTGGAAAAAAAGACTTGGTAGAATACGATATGGCAAAGCTTCGTACATTTCTAAAAAAGTATGACCCTGTTATATTTAATGCTCTCACACAGCGAGGAAAAACAAGCTATACACAGCACGCCCTCTTGCGCCTCCAAAGAAAAGAGTGGCCGGATGATGCGCTTAGAAGACTTTTAGGGCAACTCCCTCCATCCTTTTCTATTCGTGTTGATCCTGAAAACATACTCTAGGTGATTAGCAATGTAATGTTTTAGTAGATATGTGCAGGTATTTGTAATTTAGTGTTTGTGGTTTAGAATTTATATACGATGGTAAAAATTATTCAAAAAGGCGATCCCCTACTAGAAAAGAGGGCGAAAGAGGTTCCCCCTTCAACAAGAGGAACAACCAAGCTTGCAAAAATCATTACTGACATGCAAACAGCGATGCATAACGAGGATGACTCCGTGGCTATTGCTGCCCCGCAAATCGGGGTCTCTTTAAGAATGTTTGTTGTTTCAGGCCCTTTCTATGAAGGTACGTATGGGAAGGAAGAAGAGAGAGGGAGCAAAAAGAAGGAAGGAAAAGATCTTGTATTTATAAATCCTAAAATTACTAAACATTCTAAAAAAACCTCTCTCTCGGAAGAGGGCTGTTTGAGTGTGCGTCCGTGGTATGGCGAAGTAACGCGGTACAAAAATGTAACCGTTGAAGCGCAAGACGAAAAAGGAAGGCGCTTTACCCGAGGAGCGGGCGGTTTGCTTGCGCAAATTTTCCAGCATGAGATTGACCATTTAGATGGCATACTTTTTGACAGTAAGGCAAAGCATTTGCGAATAATGAAATTAAATGATACTACTGAAGAGTTTCATGAAGAATAAAAAAATATCTCTTGTTTTTTTTGGCACCTCAACCTTTTCTGTGCACCTCTTAGAAAAACTTCAAAAGGGAGGATACATCCCGAAATGTATTGTTACCACACCTGACAAGCCACAAGGAAGAAAACTTATCCCCGCCCCTTCACCGGTGAAAGTGTGGGCACACGAGCGTCATATTCCCCTGCTCCAACCCGAGGTGCTTGATGATGATTTTATTTCAAGGTTGCGTGAAAAAGTTTATGATGTTTTTATCGTTGCTTCGTATGGAAAGATTATTCCCAAAGAGATTATTGCCCTTCCTCACTATGGAATTTTAAATGTACACCCCTCTCTTTTGCCTCTCTATCGCGGTGCCTCCCCTTTGCAATACCAAATACGAGATAATGCCGAGTATGTTGGTGTCACCATCATGCTTATGGACGAAAAAATGGATCATGGACCAATTCTTGCACAAGAAACACTGCATATGCCAAAAACCGAAAAACATTCAGTACCGACAAGCAGAGAGCTCTCGGAACTGCTTGCAAAGAAGGGGGGAGATCTTTTACTAGAAACAATCCCACAATGGACAGAAAAAGCCATTACTCCGCAAGAGCAAGACCACAAACACGCCTCTTACACCAAACGAATAGAAAAGAAAGATGCAGAAATATCCCTTAAAGAAAATCCTTTATTAAACTACCGTAAAATACGAGCCTTTATTCCGGCACCGGTAGCGTACTACTTCCACGACACTCTACGAGGAAAAATCCGCGTAAAGATTACCGATGCCACACTCATAAATGGAGAGCTTCATATCAAGCGCGTGATTCCCGAAGGGAAACAAGAGATGGACTATGAAGATTTTTTGCGAGGAGTTCAGAGTATGCCCTAGCGGCTACTTTCTTCTGAACCCGCGAATAAGATTTTTTATCCTCGCGCCTCCTTTTCGCCAGAGGGTTTTTCGTTTATTTGCATAGTTTCGCAATTCACGCTCTAGGTCATCTTTTGCCTCGTCAATTGCTGTGTAGAGGTCTTCAGCTTTCGCCTTAGCACGCAAAAGAATCTTGCCTGCTGTAAAGTTAATCTCAGCTGAAAAAACCTCGCCATGCTTGTGGTGATTTGTGTCGCGAGCGATTTCTATATCAAGAAAAAGGTCATGAGTTTGCTCAGCGAAAAAAGAGAGATGTTTTTTTAAAAGCCCCATTTTTTTATTAATATACTCCTCAAGAGAAGGGGTCATCTCAATCTGTGTTGTTTTTGTTCTTACGGCAAGTTGATAGTCTGTTTTCATATAGTTTTTATTGAAAGAAGTTTACTGGGTGAGTGGTGCCCTTGTACAATTCTTACTGCTTGAAAAGAAAGTTTAAAATACCCCGCTCTCATTTCAATAACTTTTTTATTTACCATGTTTCCTTGTGCCCTCTCCTTTGTCTTTATAACAAAATGAACACCATCTTTAGTTTCTAAAGAAGTCTTTAGAAGTCTTTTTTGATTCTGGATAAACCCGTACCTTACTATCCATGCTTTTCTTTTACTCTATGGAACACACACCACCGCTTTTTTCGCCTTCCTCGCTTGCCCCAGCGTTTGGCGCTTTGGGGTCTCCTTCACCGAGTTCATGCGCATTATATTCTTTCTTCAAATACGCAATAATATCATCCGACTCATACATTGACTCGCTGGTCTTAGTATCAATCAAGTAGGGTACTTGCTGTTTACCTCCTTTTTCTATAAGCTCTTGTGCAACACCGGGGTCTCCAATATTTTTCACCTCCTTTTCAAGCTTCAGAAGTGAGTTAAAAATAGGAAGTGTCTTGTTGCAGAAGGGGCATCCTGTTTTTACATAAAGTGTAAGCATGGCTTTATTATAACAATCACTACGAAGATACGCAAAAGAGGAAGGGAAGCGCCTTCTTGGCGTGCAAGACACTTTTTTATGAAAAGAGCGTTATAGTTACTATGAAAAGAGGTATCACCGCCGGTTCATTTGACCTCCTGCATCCGGGGCATATCCTTATGTTTAAGGAGTGTAAAGAAGTGTGCGACTACCTCATTGTCGCCCTTCAAAGCGACCCAACGATTGACCGACCAGAAAAAAATAAACCCATCCAGAGCATAGATGAGAGAAAGGAAATGTTAGACGCACTACGTTTCGTTGATGAAATTATTCTTTATGACACCGAGGATGAATTATATAAGCTACTTCAGACACTCCCCATTACTATTCGTATTCTTGGTGCAGACTGGAAGGGTCAGCGATTTACCGGCGATGATCTACCTCTTGAGGTTTACTTCAATAGCCGTAACCATAGTCATTCTACAAACGCATTGCGCCGCAGAGTGTATGAGGCAGAAGTAAAAAAGTAAAAAAGAAAAACCGCTCATAAGAGCGGTTTTTCTTTTATTTAAACCTTTGTTACGTTAGTAGCGCTTGGTCCCTTAGGACTCTCGCTTACTTCAAAGGTTACTTCGTCACCTTCACGGAGGTCATCAAATGTGATGCCATTGAGTTCATTTGCATGAAAGAAAAGATCTTTTTCTCTTCCCTCTTGCGCAATGAAGCCAAAACCTCGATCAGTGATACGAGCTACGGTTCCTTTTTCCATTTTCTATAAGAGAAACTATACTTCTAAACTTCAAATCTTAAGAATCTGTATGATAAAACCCGACTTCAGTCTCCCCTACAGCCTCGATTTGATACTGGGAATAGTAGCATACCCATTTTAGGATGTCAATCATTTTTCAGAGAATACTACTAATAGAGGTGGAAGGGGGAGAAAAATCCACTATAAAATAGAGCGACAGAGTAGAAACGGCTCATTTCGCCTTGAAATAAGCCGTTTTACCCCGTGGCATACTTCCGAAGTATGCCACGGGGTTTTGCGTGTTTTTGAGTTCTGCCCCTTCATTATGCTTTTTTTGGGGGAAGTGATAAGAGAGAGTACGCATGGAAAAAACAAACCCCTCTCCGTTTTCTCCCAAAACGCAACGCACTCCTCACACTCCGCCGCGTCGTCTTTCGTATATATATTTTTAATGCGATAGAGGCTTTTGTGTTCTTGAGAGAGCTGTTCTAAGAGGTTATAAACGTGATTGTCTAACATGATACTATGCGATAATTATATACAATGGGCGACTATTCCATCTGCTTTTTTAAGTATAGTAGATTATTGCTACAAACAAACTGCCTATGAAGTCATAGGCAGTTTTATTTTTTGCTTCTCGTATGCCACTATTTTCTCTTCCCTGTGTGTCCGCGTTTTTGAGCGCGCTCTTCAAGCATCACACGCTTCTTCGCACGTCGTTTTTCTGTTTTTTTAGAGTGGGCTGTTTTCTTTTTATCAATTCCTGTTGCTCGTTTTGCCATAGAGTCTGAGTGTAGCAAAAATATAAGCTAAAGAAAACCTCGCGCGCTTTCTTATAAAAAGCTGCGAGAGTGAACTCCTTGTTAAGCATCATTGTTCCTTGTTCGGTCGTGAAAAGTATAAATTAAGATAATGTTCAAAAATACCCAGCCCATGCCACTGATAACGAATATAGAAATATCCTGAAAGGGCGGCGATAAACGCACCAAGAGTATCAGCAATTAAATCTCGCATCGTATCCGCAAGACTGTTTTGCATAGTAAATCCAAAAAAACTATCCATACTAAACTCAAAAATCTCCCACAATGCACCCAGAGCGAGGGCAAAGCAAAATGAAAAAAACGAAAGTAAAAAAGGCGTTGTAATAAAACGTCCGCTTCTATAAAGTACATACAAAATTAAGAATCCAAGAAAGCCAAGAGCGATGCCTGACCCAAGATGCAAAACCATGTCCCACCACCAAAATTTTGTATAGTATCCTCTGATTTCTCCAAGAAAAATAGTGGTGTAAATAAAAATGTTGAGCAAAAACTCAAACTCAAGGGGAATATAAAAATAAAACTTCTCTGTGAGAAAAAAAGGTGTCCATACAATCACAAACGCAATAATACAAATAAAAAGGACAAGCCAAGCGCGTTCATAAATCGCTAAAAATAATGCGCCCAGAAGAGCAAGTTGCATGGCAATAATAAAACCAATGCGCGCCCTCTCTGTGGCGCTCCCCTCTCTCCAACGAGAAAGGTAGAGGGTAAAAAGTTTAAAAAAGCTATGCATGCCAATAGATCCTAACAAACAAACAGCCTAGGAGCACTCTCTCCTAAAGCAATATAAGCGTTGCGAGCCCGAGAAGCGCAAAAAAACCAAAGACGTCTGTCGCTGTGGTAATGAATATTGTTGCTGATGTTGCCGGGTCTTTGCCGATGTATTTCAAGAAAAGCGGTATAATGGTGCCAAAAAAGCCCGCGACGACAAGCCCGGAAACAATGGCAAGCCCGACAACAAGGCCGAGAAGAAGTGTCTGCCCGAAAAGATAGGCAATAAGAGCGACAAGGGTACCAGTTATCACTCCGTTGATAAGCCCCGCTAAAACTTCGCGAATAATCGCCGGCTTGCTCGTGCGAAGAGTGATATCTCCAACAGCAATCCCGCGAACCATGATGGCAAGCGTCTGCGTCGCCGCATTTCCTCCCATCCCGGCGACAATCGGCATATAAATAGCAAGCAAAATAACCTGCGCAAGTGTATCCTCAAAAAGAAAAACAACTCCTGCCGCAAAAAAGGCGGTAACGAGGTTAAAAATAAGCCATTTATAACGGTGTGCTACCTTACTTCGAACACTGTCAAACGGTCGTTCATTCTCAACTACGCCGGCAAAACTATAAAGTGATGCCGCGGGAGAGCGCCCGACAATATCAATAACATCATCAGAATACATAATTCCCAGCACACTTTCATCGTTGTCTAAAAGGATAATTTTCTTATGCGGTATTTTGGTGAGGAGACGCACCGCTTTTTGTGGCAAAGCAGTATACGGCACCGTTTCCAAATGAGTGATGTACTGTAGAAGTGTCTGTGAGTTTGCCTCCCGTACGAGGGTCCCTAAAGAAACTTCTCCAACAAGTTTTCCGTCACGGCTCACAAGAATTTCGGGAATTTTGCCGGTGTTGTGAAGATGCTTCTCAATAATGGTAGCTGTCTCGCTGATTGTTGTCGTCTCTGGAATGAGTACATAATTTAAATGAACAAGCGAGGCGGATGCTTGTGGGTGAAAACTGGTAAAATGCTCCACTTTCGCATGGAGGTCATTTTTGAGGAGTGTGGTAATAAGTTTGCGCCGACGCTCATTTTTCATTCGGCCGAGAATATAATGTGCGCGCTGTAGATCAAGGTGGTCAAGAAGCTCTACCGCCTCACCGAGTGAAAGTTGCTGAAGGATTTCCTGCCGAATACGCGGAGAAAGCTCATTAAAAATCGCGCTTCTCCGAGAGAGCTGAAGGGTGCGAAAAAGCCTCATCCTGTCTTTTGGATGGTAGGTAAGGTTATGTAGTAACTTCTCAAGCGATGTTTCCATAATTACTGTGCGTGTATTGTATCCCCTATTAAACCGTATTTTTAGACTCAACGCCACACCTATTCATTTGGAAGTTTCTTTCCCAAACTTCAAGTAAAAATGCTCCGGCGTGAGCCGGAGCATTTTTTGTGTGTTATTACTCAACAAACGTGAGCGCTTTTCCGCTTTTATCTCCTCTGCCAGTTCGGCCTATGCGGTGCACATAGTCGTCGTACGTGGCGGGCACGTCAAAATTAATCACGTGCGTTACATTCGGAATATCCAATCCGCGCGCGGCAACGTCTGTGGCGACAAGTACACGCACTGATTCATCTTTGAACTGTTTGAGTGCACGCTGCCTTTGGGCATGGTTTTTGTTTCCATGAATAGATGTGGCGGAGATTCCCTTTTTGGTAAGTTGCTTTGAAAGCTTCTCAACACCGTGTTTTGTACGCCCGAAAATGAGCACCTTGCTGAATTCGTCTTGTATCAGTAAATCGCGCAGTATGTCTATTTTATCTACGGCGCGTGGCACTCGCACAACATCCTGATCTACATTTTTTGAGGTGTCTTGTTTTTTCACTGAAATATGCGCCGGATCAGTC
Organism: Minisyncoccota bacterium; assembly: GCA_040879685.1. Classification (GTDB taxonomy): domain Bacteria; phylum Patescibacteriota; class Minisyncoccia; order Phycocordibacterales; family UBA2135; genus JBBDJW01. The sequence goes on from JBBDJW010000005.1 coordinate 105,049, forward strand.
AAAAATGTTTTGGTAAGTTTTTCTATTTCCGGAGACATGGTAGCCGCAAAGAAGAGCGTATGCCGTTTTTTTGGCATTGCCGCAACGATAAACCGCATATCGTCAATAAATCCCATATCAAGCATGCGGTCTGCTTCGTCCAGCACGAGCGTGTGGAATGCACTAAGGCGCAACACGCGCTGCTCCATCAGATCTTTGAGCCGACCTGGCGTGCCGACAACCACATTATTAAACTGGCGGAGCGCGCGAATCTGCGGGCCGATATTCATTCCGCCTACGCAACACACTGAATATACTTTCAGTCCGCGCGAGAGCGCCTTCAGCTCGTCGTCTATTTGCATTGCCAGCTCGCGCGTCGGCGCCATAATCAGTATCTGCTCTTTTCTGTTGTGCAATATTTTATCCAAAAGCGGAATCAAAAACGCGCCGGTTTTTCCCGTACCGGTATTTGCAATCCCTATAACATCTTTTCCTTTCAAAATATAAGGGATTAACCCGTCTTGAATAGGCGTGGGTGTGCTGTACCCGCGCTTTTCAATTGCTTGTTTTAATTCTGCGCTAATCGCAAAATCAAAAAATGTATGCTCCGGCACAAATACTTCCACCTGCTCAGCGGAAGCACCTTTTTGTATAAACCGTGACGGATGAATTACCTCGCCACCCCGGCCAGCGCGTCGACGAGGTCCACCACTGCGCCCCGCACCAGACGGTGCAGAGCTACGCTTCCTACGCACAAAGCGAGTGTTTGAGGATTTTTGCCCCCGAAAAAATTTCTTATACATGAATGTATATCTAGATAATAAAACTAACCAATCCCGCGTATTCTAGATAAAATCAAACATGTATGACTTACCGATTCAAGAAAAAACCCTGAAGGAGAAAACTAAGATTATGTTATTGTTTATAACGGTAACAAATTTTGTACGTATTGTCAAGCGCTTGTACATGACGGGCGGTGCACGTCCGTTATGTATTTTATCTGCTAATTCGCTTTACCGCTTCTTTATACGCAACGGAACGATGCCCTATATAAAATATCTTGACCGTCTGCCTTTCAATACGAAAAATTGCGCGATAGTCACCGACTCTCAACCTTCGATACCCTTGCAAGGAACGTCGGAGCGGTGCCCCAAACACTTCCGGTTGTGCCATAAGCTTTTTGCTAATCGCTGTTTTTACACGCTCTTTTTCACGTGAAGAAATCATCGGTATATCTTTTCTTTTCACCTGTGTCTCATATAAAACAGAGTACATATAAAAGCGCTACTTCCACGCTTCCTTATGAGAAACAAACGTCGCGCTCTTTGTGTCGCGCTTGGACGCAAACTCCGCCCATACCGCGTCTTCTTCAATTTCAATTACTTGGCGCAAGAGCTCTGCAGCTTTTGTTGCCTGCGGCACGCCATCGCGCTTTGCAAGCGCGGTAAGCATTTTCTCAACCGGCTTTGATACACTTATATTTATCCTTTTCTTTGTTGTAGCCATAAAAAAAGTGTATCAAAAGTGATACACCTGTGTCAAATAGAGCATTTACCCGCAACGGACGTGCGACGTCCGTCATACATAAACGCGGATAGAATTCTTGCTCGTAGAAAAATATTTGGTTTTCGTTATCAAGCCCGTGCATAGTTATTTTTTCTCCCATCTGTTCTTATCGCGGTCGTAGCATTTATCCATCGTGCGCTGAAAGCCGCGGTCTATATCAAGATCAAGCGAATTGGCCAATTAACAAGCATATACCTTTGCTCGTCTGAGCCCTTCTTTTTTTTGCGTTATCAAAAATATGCACTCGGGCATTCGCACTATTTAAAACATGATATATTTCTCCTCCGACGTCTGTACGGATTACTCATGGTATGAATTAATTTTACCATAAGAAAAATCAGTTGGAAAAGGTGGCTGACCCCATTTATTCTGATATTCTTAAGAATATCAGAATGTTTTTTTATGGTGAGTTATTTCATTATCTATCGATAAAAAATTCATAATCCTCCCACAGCCCTGCAAAAACGCCACCATAATGAACGATGACGTAGAGAAAGAAAACATACGCGATAACGCCGACGATAAGCACAAGAAGTGTCGTGTTTATGATTTCTCTTCGCCTCTTTTTTGCCTCATCTATCGTGCAAATACCCTTCGTTCTGCGAAAGTAGAAAAAGACGGCAATAAGGAGTAAAATAAGGCCAACCCCGCGAAAGGCCCATTTGTACTCGCCATAGAGCGTATCGGCAAGCGAGCTTGCAAAACTTACCGTTGAAAGGCCGAGTAAGACAAGTATCAAAGGAGTCAAACAACACAGCGACGCAACAACAGCGGGAATGCCCGTCATCTGAAAAAGATCTTTCTTATTCATACTGATAGTATACTACATGATGCGCATTATAATATTAAAATTATTATATGATAAAACTATTTTCTCTCGTCATTATTTTACTCATCGCCATAGGTGCGCTCATCTGGGGATACGGATGGTATAGAGGAAAGACGGCACCAAGTGAACTTGGTACACAAGGCGCGAGAGCCGGAGAGGCAGTCGCCTACTTTGCTGGCGGATGTTTTTGGTGTGTTGAGAGTGATTATGAAAAACTGGAAGGCGTACGCGAAACTATCTCCGGCTATATGGGCGGTGAGACAAAAAACCCAAGCTATAACCAAGTCGCCTCAGGTGACACAGCGCACCGAGAAACCGTGAAGGTTGTCTATGACCCAAGTCACGTTAGCTATCGGGATCTGGTGCTCCACCTCTTAATGCATAGCGACCCGACTGATGAGGATGGCTCATTTTACGACCGCGGGCACCAATACACCTCAGCGGTGTATTACCAAACCGACGAAGAGCGGCAGATTGCAGAGGATGTCATAAAAGATGTTGAGGCGCAAAACGTATTCGGTAAAAAAACTATCGCAACAAAAGTTGAGCCGGCAGGAGAATTTTGGGTCGCAGAGGATTATCATCAGGATTATTATAAAGAAAATCCGGTGCAGTACAGCTATTACCGCGCAGGCTCAGGAAGAGACGCGTTTATAGAAAGCGCATGGGGAGATGGGCAGTATGACGAGCTCTTTGAAGGAGGTGACCCAAAATCGCCAAGCGCTGAGGCGAGAGAAAAAGAAGCTCGTGGCTGGAAAAATTTTAAAAAACCAACTGACGCACAGTTGAGTACACTACTCACTCCCCTTCAATATAAAGTGACACAAGAGGAAGGAACAGAAAGGCCGTTTAAAAATGAATACTGGGACAATCACGATGAGGGAATCTATGTTGATATCATCTCAGGTGAACCGCTCTTCTCCTCAACAGAAAAGTTTGACTCCGGCACAGGGTGGCCAAGCTTCTTGAAACCGATAGATGAGAATTTTGTTACGGAGCATCAGGATTATAAGCTCATCATCCCTCGCACGGAAATACGAAGCCGTTATGCCGACTCGCATTTAGGGCACATTATTCTAGATGGACCCAAGGAGAACGATAGGGTGCGCTACTGTATGAATTCCGCCGCACTTCGCTTTGTCCCAAAAGAGAAAATGGCAGAAGAGGGATACGGCGATTTTCTTTATCTTTCTGAAGAAGCATAACGCGGTGTACTAATAAATAATAATGAAAGCAACCAATGTGCAATATGCAATATCGGATGTTGGACACAACCAGATACTCGCCTCTCCAATTACAACACTCCAATATTCTATAGAATATTGGAGTGTTGTAAGGTCTCATTTTGAATATTTTGTCTTTATATTATTCTATCTCTTGTTCTGACTGGCTCCGCGGACATGGCAATATAATAAGCATCTTTTCAGACTACGAGTACATGCAAAATATGTATAATCAGCTTCTTTTTATCAAAGCGATGGAGAGAAAAGAAGTTGCTGAAGTGTAGACGATTTTTTACCAACTTTTCAACAATCCAAGTTTACACCTCAGATTATCATGCAGTGTGATGTGACTTCATCACCTCTCGCGTTATAATTTAACTTCCTTAAGTACTCGAACTGTTTTAGCTGGAGTACTGATTGTAATAGAAACTGTACCAATACCTGGGTTATTATCAACCGCTACTTTACCTTTATTCCTCTGGGGCGTTTTTGGTGTACCTTCCAGCACGCCATTGGATTTGTAATCCACATCCGAGCCAGTAGTATTAATCCGCTCAGGCCTATGGTAGTCTTGCTCCTTCACGCCATTGCGTATTTGCTCAACTGTTGCTTCTCCGGTTTGGAGTCCCTGTGCAAGGGCAGAGATCCCCTGTCCGAATATTACACTCCCTATTGTCTGGGGATTTTTTATCGGCAATTTTTTATCATTGGCGGCGCTTGCCTCTATTGGAGAAACTGCTACGACTAGAGCCAGACTAATGGCTAGAATTGTAAATGATTGTATTCTTTTCATATTAAACATTATACAGCAACTCTAATAGAATAACTAACCTTATTGGGATACGGATCACTGGCTCCGCGGACCAGAATATCGCTACGCTCAAGTGGGCACCGCAGGGCTCACGGCACAAAGATGGCTATAACACTCTTTGCTCCCAGTACCTAATAGTATTATAAACCTGCTTACAGACAGACCTCACTGCCAATAAGTAAATTTAAATTTATGCAAAAAGAAAAGCCACTTAGATACTCTCTTAAGTGGCTTTTAAATTCAATGAAGAGTTTCAACAGCTAGCCTATAGCGAGATGTTCTCCCTCCAGTTGATTCACTTCCAGGCACCTCACCGCATTGACTTCAAAAAGCTTCTCGCCTCATTACTGATGAGCTTACATTTACTAATTGATTCTTGCAACACTACGATCACATCCTGAATCGCTCGCTGGTAATGCCCTTGGATTTTCTTCATTTCCTTCCGAAATGAAGGTGGTATTTTTGCTTCCGCTTCAAGTGTGCAGGAGAGTTCTTCTAAACCACGTATAGCCTGTGCAAGGTCTATGAACACTTGAGGATTGCGAAGTCGTGCTTGGCTAGGCGCCTTCCGATCTAACTCCCTTGCTAGCCCAAGTTCACTCTCCACAAGAGCAACAACGGAGTACAGATTCTTCTCTAGCGCTGCTTCCCACGGCCTTTTCACAAACTCCTCAGAGCTTACTTCAGCAAGTTTCTGTTCATACTTTTCAAGCTCTTTTTTATAGAAGGTAATGTGGCCTTCTCCATCTTGGATGATTTTGATAAGCTCTTTTTTGACACACCTGGGAATCTTTGGAGCAATCCGGTTAGCTGCAAATATAAGAGCAAAGAGCCCTAACAGTGAGGTTCCTATGCTCCACACCGCCAGAGATTCATTCTCCCACTCAAGTACCCAAAGAGGAAATGTGAAAAAAAGAAGAAAACCAAAAAAGGATGTTCTGCGTGCCCAACGTCTGCCAGCCTGAATTTTTGCCCATTCGTAAGTATCCATTTGACCTCCTCGGTAATTTGGATATGGACGTGAATTTACTTCCGACTACACAATACCACACTTTTTTTAAAAACACCATCTCCTCCAAAGGCGGGCAGTCGGATAAATGGGGTCAGCCAGCATTTCGTCCCTGTCCCATCCCAATTCGCCCCATATTCTACCAATAAAACAAGAACAACTCACCGACATCTCTAGTGAGTTGTTCTTGTTTCTATGCTCCGCGGACCCGAATATTGCTACGCTCAAGTGGGCACCGCAGGACTCACGGCACAAAGATGGCTATAACACTCTTTGCTCCCCTTAGCTTCTGCTCTTATTGTTTTTATATCCGGTTGTTCTTCTGCCATAAATGTGTTGATTATGATAATTGGGGATAACTCGACTTTGATTTTCTACTTTTGTTCTATTATAATTGATGTACAGTAAACAAGTCAAGTCTATTATGTTAACAAAACGCCAAAAAGAAATTCTAGATTTCGTAGAAAGTTACTCTCAAAAGAAAGGATATTCTCCTTCTTTTGAGGAGATAAGAAAGCGACTTAAACTCGCTTCTGTTTCAACTATTCATTTTCATATCTCTAAACTTAAAAAGGGTGGTTATCTTGGAAATATAGAAAATAAGGCTCGTACTATTAGTGTTACATCTAAAGAGCCTATGGTTAAAATTCCTCTTTTAGGAGTTATCGCCGCAGGTGAACCTATAGAGGCAATCCGTCAAAATGAATTTATTGCTTTTCCGAAAACAAAACTGCCTAGCAGTGGAAATCTTTATGCGTTGCGCGTAATGGGCGATAGTATGATTGATGAAAATATTAAAGATGGAGATGTGGTTTTGGTAAAACAGCAGGACATTGCGGAAAACGGAGAGCGAGTTGTTGCGTTAATAGACAATCACGAGGCAACATTAAAGAAATTTTATAAAGAACGAGGATATATCCGATTACAACCAGCAAATAAGACCTTTGAACCAATCATAATAAGAAAAGACCGTGATATTAAAATTCAAGGAATTGTTATTGATGTTATTAGGAACGAAGAAGAATTACAGGCAGAAAATATTATAGCAACAAAAGAAGTAAGGAAAGAAAAAAAACTACCGCTAAATCAAATAATTTTAGGAGATGCTATTCAAGAGTTAAGAAAACTTCCCGACGAAAGTTGTGATGTTGTCATAATTGATCCACCTTATAATATTGGTAAAGATTTTGGAAATAATATAGATAAACGAGAACTTGGAGAATATATTGAGTGGTGTAAAAGTTGGATAAACGAAAGTATAAGAACCTTAAAACCAAGTGGGACGATTTTTATTTATGGCTTTAGTGAAATTTTAGCTTATCTCTCCGTTGAAATTTCAATACAAAAAAGATGGCTTATTTGGCATTACACGAATAAAAATGTTGCCTCTCTTAATTTTTGGCAGAGAAGTCACGAAGCTATCATTTGTGCTTGGAAAGAAAAACCTGTTTTCAACAGAGATGATGTTAGAGAACCTTATACAGAAGGATTTTTAAACGGAGCCGCGGGAAAGGTGCGAAAAGGAACTTTGGGGAGATTTAGTAGTAGTGGTTTAGAAACTGTCTATAAAGCCCACGAGGGGGGAGCTTTGCCAAGAGATGTTATTAAGATTCCCGCTCTTGCTGGTGGTGCTGGAATGAACGAGCGATGGTTTTTGTGTAAAACTTGTAACGAGGTTTGTGAGCCAAGACAATTAAAAAAACACGATGGACACGAAATAATGAAACATCCAACACAAAAACCATTTGAATTATCTAAAAAATTGATAAAATCTGCTATGCCTAAAAAGGATGGTGTTGTATTGGTGCCTTTTGTCGGTACTGGCTCCGAGTGTGCGGCGGCTAAAGAATTAGGCCAGTCATATATTGGTTTTGAGATTAACCCTGATTATGTGAGACTCGCAGAAAAAATGGTGAGTGATAAAAAATCCGTTGCTAAATTATTTTAGCGAATTATCTATTTCTTTTTTCTTTGGCAAAAAGGTCTCTGGTGTAAAAACAACAAAGCCATTTTCAAATGATGCCGTTCGCTTGTCTTCCAGAAATCTTAAATACGGCAATCTAAACTCACCCTTCTTTGTTTTTGGATCGGATAAACAAGTTGGTACTTCATATTTTATATCTATATTTTCTCCCTCAACCTTCTTTTTTCTAGGAAGTGGCATTCTGCTCATTACTCCACTAAAACTTGTTTTCTTTACTTGATAATTTAAAATATAATTTTTATATTTGACTCGTATATCAGCACCTATAGAATCTAGTTCTCTTGACATACTTACTGTTCCTTTTCCAAAAACAGATTCAGCAACATAACCGCCGTGAATTTGAGTTATTAAACCTGCCCATGTCCTATAAGTTCTAGCTTCTATTCCACGAACAAAACAGTCTTTACACATTGTTGTTTTTTTTCTAAATTTCTCTAGCAACTCTTTTTTTTCTTCCAAATATCTTTTATAGAAATTTTCAAATGAAATAAATTCTTTTTCTTCCCAATAAATTTTGTATAAAAGATTGATTGCTTGTATCTCTTTAGGCAAATCCATTTCAACAATCTTAATATTACTATATTTTTTCCTATAGTCTTTAAGTGATACTGTTTTTAGAAAATTATCAAATTTTTGTACTAGCATAAATTATAAAAAATATGATGATGGCTTTTTGTATATCTGTGCAAGTTTTTTCATTTCCGCAACATCAAGCCTTCTCTCTCCAGACTCTATTTTTGAAATATAAGACTGTGGTTTGCCGAGCTTATCAGCAACCTCTTGCTGGGCAAGTCCAACCTCAATACGCGCCGTTTTCAGGCGTTCTATGATGTCTTTATAGTCTTTTGAATAGACGGATTTGTTCATATATGTTTCTATGATATATTCTATTGCAGAATAATCCCAAATTAGGATATAATGTATTTATGAATAAATGGGGTCAGCCACCATTTCGTCCCTGTCCCATCCCAATTCGCCCCATATTCTACCAATAAAACAAGAACAACTCACCGACATCTCTAGTGAGTTGTTCTTGTTTCTATGCTCCGCGGACCCGAATATCACTTACGCTCAAGTGGGCACCGCAGGACTCACGGCACAAAGATGGCTATAGCACTCTATGCTCCGCGGACAGGACTCGAACCTGTGACATCCTCGTTAACAGCGAGGCGCTCTACCAACTGAGCTACCGCGGAATAATGTTCTCATATTTTATAGTAAGAACTTCCCTATCATAGCAAAAATTGTCTGTGGAGCAAGGAAATTTGTTGCGAGTGAGCCTCAGGTTTGATACCCTAAGGAGACACGGCATTATCCCCGCCGAAAAGGCGGACGCATCTGCGCAGTAAGCCAAGGTGGGATGGCGCTCTATTATCTACCTAAATTAAGAACTTTATGAAAAATCTTATTACCGTACTCGTTGTTATTATTATCCTTGGCGCCGGCGGTTGGTATCTCTACTCGCAACAAACCAAAAAAAGTGGAGAAGAGGCCAACGCTAATGAAACTATTGTTGCCACAGTCAATGGTGAAGAAATTTCTCGAGACGACTTTAACGCGCTTCGCGCGCAGGTTATCGCAGGGCAGGGAATTGATACCGAATCTATGACCGAGCAAGAGTCTGAAGAGTTTGACACGCAACTTGTTGACACACTCATTTCACAACGCCTCCTTCAGCAAGCCGTGAGTGATTCCGGAATTATCATTACCGAAAGCCAGATTGACGAGCAGGTCAACGTCATTAAGGGGCAATTTGAAAGCGAGCAGGCGTTTAATGAGACACTTTCTTCACAGGGGGCGACGCTTGCCGACTTACGCGAGCAAGTTCGCTCTGAGCTTGCTTCACAGGCATATTTCAATCAAGAGCTTGATATTTCCTCACTCTCCGCAAGCGATGAGGAAATTCAGGTAGCATATGATGAGGCAACCGCAGGGCAAGAAAACGCTCCGTCACTTGAAGAGGTCAGAGAACAGGCTCTGCAGTTTGTCCTTCAGCAAAAACAACAGCAACTTATAAATGAGCTTATGCAAGTATTGCGCTCGAACGCAGAAATTGAAATTTTTATCTAGCAGAATAATAAAGAAAACATCACCCCCCGCCTCTGGCGGGGGGTGATGTTTTCTTATGTGTCTGCGCGCCTTTATTGAAAGAGCACAACGCTCGTGTTATTATGAAGCCTTACTATGGACACTCCTTCTCTTGAAATAAAAAATCTAACAAAAAAATATGAGAACGGACCGATTGCGGTTGACAACATCTCCCTCTCGCTCAAGTCGGGAGAATTTTTTGGGTTTCTTGGCCCGAATGGCGCAGGAAAAACAAGCACCATCAAGTGCATAACCGGCGTTGCGCGCATTACCTCCGGCACCATTAAGGTCTCTGGTATTGATGTAGTAGAAGACTACCGCCAAGCGCGCAGAAGGGTTGGCATCGCCCCGCAGGAGTTTAATGTGGACATCTTTAGCACTGTCGCTGAAATCCTTGATTATGTCGCCGGTTATTATGGTTTTTTCAAGAAAACCAGAATAAAGCGGGTAGATGAACTCCTTGCCCAATTTGACCTTGAACAATATCGCGATACGCAATTCCAACACCTCTCTGGAGGCTTCAAGCGCCGTGTTATGCTCGCCCGCGCGCTCGTGCACGATCCCGACCTTCTCATCCTTGACGAGCCGACGGCAGGCGTTGATGTAGAGCTTCGGCACGACCTTTGGCGTTATCTTAAAAACTTAAATGCCGAAGGCAAAACAATCCTTCTCACCTCGCACTACCTTGAGGAGGTAGAGCGGCTCTGCTCGCGAATTGCTCTCATTCACAAGGCAAAAATTGTCGCTGAGGGTTCAAAGAAAGAATTTATGAAGGGAAGCAGATCGCTTGAAGAGCGCTACTTAGAAATTACGAGAGAAGGAAATAAAGAATCATAAAACACTTTATACGAAATGAACTACGTAGGGCTCTACACGTTAATACGAAGAGAAATTGCGCGGATGTTTCGCATCACCGTGCAAACCGTTGGTGCACCTTTAATCTCAGCATTTCTCTTTATTTTCATTTTTGGCTTTATCTTGGGGAAAAAAATTGACTCCATTGCAGGCATTCCTTATATAGAGTTTGTCTTTCCGGGGATTCTCACCATGAACGTTCTCACCTCCGCCTTCCAGCATACTTCAAGCGCAGTGTACTTTGGCAGATGGGTACACAGCATTGAGGAGGTGCTTGTTGCGCCGTTTTCCTATTTTGAAATGGTTGCCGGCTATGTAATTAGCTCTCTTGTGCGCGCAATGATCGTTGGACTCGGTGTTATTTTCATCGGACTTGCTTTTGGGGCCGTGGCGCTCACCCACCCCTTGCTCTTTCTTCTCTATCTTGTTGGTGTTGCCGTTATCTTCGCGCTTGTGGGGATTCTTGTTGGACTCTGGGCACAGGGCTTTGAGCAATTAAATATTTTAAACACCTTTATCATCATGCCGCTCTCCTTCCTCGGCGGGATGTTTTATTCCGTTGAGCTTTTACCTGACCTGATGAAGACAATCACTTTTGCAAACCCCTTCTTTTACCTCATAGACGCGATGCGCTACGCAACCCTTGGCTTTCATGAATCAAATCTTGGCATTGGCGCGCTTATCTTTGCAGGCCTCATTATCGGCCTCGGCGCGCTCGTCATTCACCTCTTCCGCATCGGCTGGAGACTGCGAGAGTAAAAGAAAAAGCGCACAAGCTCATAAAAAAACATTCAAACATTATTAATAATGTTTGAATGTTTTTTTTGTTTACTTTTTATTACTATCTTCTCTTTATTACTTCATTGAAAGCTGTTTGCCTTCAACAAGCCACACAAGTTCTTGCTGTGTCTTAGGAATCTTCTCAAGAGAGACATGACCCACCACACGGACATTTGCTTCACATACACCCATTGCTGTTGCGGGGTTCACCTCTCTCTCTCCAAGAGAAATGCTGTCGTGTGTAGCAAACAAGACATCCATTTGCCTCATCTTTCGCTTGTGCATTGTGTCACTCACAACACGATACCCCACAAACTGACTCACCTTAGAGAAACCACACTCACGCGATTCAGCGGGCACGTCAAGCGCGACGATTGTTCCATACGGCAAGATATCCGCCATATCACGAGAACGCGCAATCACAACATGCGGGTTTGAGCGCACACCTGATGCGGTGATATGTGGCTCACTGTTCGTCTGTTCGGCAACGGCATTGTATCCAGTCAAACGAACAGATGAGATTTCAATTTTTGATTCATTACTTGGCAATTCTATAAAAGAAGAAGCACTATCACTCGGTGTGCTCATTCCAGAGAAAACCAAAAAGCCCGTTAAGGCAATGTTAAAAATATTAGTCATAAAAAAACGGCCCTTCAGCCGTTGCGATTATGATAGCATTTTCAGATTATTTTGTCAACCCCTCGTAATGGTTCAACAGCTTGGAATCACCCTGTGTGGTACATTTTTTATTTCTTCCGAAAATTGGGAATAAATATTCTGTGAAGTATTTCTAAAATACCGGCAATAACTATAACGGCAATCACAAAAATGCCTAGAAGCTCAAAGAAATCAAACGGCTGTCCACGCCATGCGCCAAGTATCGTTGCCATCCACCATGCGGTAAATGAAAGAGCACTCCCCAGCCAGAGAGCAATCCAGTGTTTTGAAAGCAAAACTGCGTTTATGATGATAAAGATAACAAGCAAATCCTTAAACCACACTTTGGCACTCGTGATAACCCACTCATTGCCCTGCGAGAGATGCCACCAAACGAGCGCAATTCCGGAGAGCACAATAATAGCTAACCCGACACGAATCATTGTGTAGTTGGCATGCATAAGTGCCCTCTCGCTCGCGTCCACCTTGCCGTCACGAAGTGCGGTTATGACATTTATCTCGGCAAGCGTCGCTCCCCCGACGCCGAGAATAGTGCCGATGATATGAGCGATAATAAGAATGGTGTGGAGATCCATGAGTTTAGTAGATAGTATGTTAGTAGTTTAGTGGTTTAGGAGTAATGAGTTGATTATTGCTTTTCATTATAGATTTCTGATAGGCATTAAGCAAGTATGCGTGTGATATACTTTTTGTATGAAAGACACTTCATACCATGATTATATTCTTCATGACATAGTGGGAGGTATTTCGGGTATCACATCGCGAAGAATGTTTGGCGGATGGGGAATATATAAAGACGGCATTTTTTTTGGCCTTATTGCACAGAACGAATTATATTTTAAAGTGGACGAAAAATCTCTTCCTCACTATAAGGTATACGAAAGCCGTCCCTTCACCTATAAGCGGGCAGGAAAAGAAGTCTCCCTCTCTTATTGGCTCGTCCCTGAAGAGATTTTGGAAGATAAGGAAAGATTACAAGAGTGGGTTTCCGATGCAGTCCGCGCTCGCAGAAAGTGATTATGAAAAAAGAACCGTCTTATTTTACTAAAAAAGTCTGGGAATGTGCACTTTCTATTCCACACGGAAAGGTCACCACCTATGGTGATATCGCGCGCGCCGCAGGTGGTGGAAACCAAGCATCTCGGAGCATCACGCATATTCTCTCAACATACCCCGAGCATGAAAAAATTCCTTTTCATAGAATCGTCTATGCAAATGGCAAGGTGTGGTTCTCTCTCCGAGAGGAAAAAAAACGGCGGGCGCTCTATAAGAAAGAAGGCATTATTATAGATGAGAAGGGCAGGATAGAGAATTTTAACGAGGTGCACTTCACCTTTGTTTAACACACACTCCTGCGGAGCAATGATAGAGAGGTGGTGAGCCTTTCACTTCTTAAAAAAATCACGCCATGCTCTCCCGCGGAAAAAGAGGCGCAAACCAAGGAGCTCAAGACCGACAAAGACAAGCCACGAACCTGGCGTAAACGGCGTTACAAGAGCTAAAAGCCCAAGGATAATACACAACACACCGAGTGGTTTTTTCCATTTTGATTGCGTAGATTCTTTTGTAGGCATTATCTCAAATATCGCTCTATATTTTCTTCATGCTCATCTAATGTTCTCGCGCAATGGATTGTCCCGTCATCTTCGTGGATATAAAAGTAACACTCCGTCTCTTCAGGGAAAAGAGTTGCCTCTATTGCTTTGAGGCCCGGATTTGCGATGGGTGTGTCGGGAAGACCGGTGTGTAAATATGTGTTAGCGTTGAAAACATCTTGTCTTTTATCCGTCAGAGCAATCGGCCTCCACCATCCACTCTCCTTGCCCAACTCTCCGGTATAGGAGAGAATGTCCCCCTCTTCATCAAATATATAATTGCCGAGCGTATCACGAACATATTGCACCGTTGCATCAAGTTCAAGGCGTTTGCCATCTAAAAGACGATTCCATAAAATACCGGAAATGAGATTCATGTCTTCCTCTCCTGCCGCCTCTCTTTGTATGAGCGAGGCAATTTTAACTAGTGTTGGCCAGCGAATATTTTGCCGCAAGGACTCTTCAAGATAGGGAGCAAACGCCTCATTAAAAGCGCTGTGAAGGCGCTCTGCAACCCTTGCTGTGCTCTCATCCTTTGCAATAAGATATGTGTCGGGGAAAAAGACCCCCTCAGCAAGCTCGGAGACTCGTTGTGTCTCCTCCACAATAAAGTCTTCTACCTTTTCTTTGCTCCATAAAAGCTCTCTCCCTAAAAGCTCACCAATCTCTTCTTTGCGGACTCCCTCGGGGATAACAACCCATTTCATATAAGGACCCTCTTGAATCACTTGAGAAATCTCAAACGCGCTCATTGTAGAGGAAAGCCTGTATGCCCCCGGAGCGACTTTCCCTCTGTGAATAAATACAAATGCAAGCGAACTGCGTATAAAATTCTCTTCTTCCAATTTTTCTATTGCTTCTCCCTTGGCATCCTTTTGCGAAACAACAAAGCGCCTACTCTCCTCCTTCTCTTTTGTGTTGCCATTGGGCGCGGCAGTGGTGAAATATAAAAAGACGCTCCCTGTGATGATAAGAAGGAGAAGAACACCAAGCGTGATATAGAGTTTGCCGGTGCGTGTGAACATACTTGTTAGTATAGCAAAAAATTATATACCCTGTAGTACAAAGCAGGTAACACTGGATACTAGACGCTGGGAGCTAGAGATTAGGTAAAAATGTTCAAAATCCGATTTTGAACATTTTTAAACATTTTACGCCTTATCCAGTTGACTTTTTACGATGGTGTGCTATTCTATGCTTAGCTTAATACTTTGAGAGGAAACCCCTAATGCGTTTTAGAAACAGCGAAATGGAAAGGTTGAGGAGGAGCTTAAAAAGAAAGGGCGACGGAGAACTTGTTGATTATGCTCTCACATGTGCTCGCCGATACCAAAAAAGAGTTACAAAAATCAGTGAGCTCAAAAAAGGTTCCCCCATTCTCTGGAGAGAGGCACGGGGATATCACGTATGCTACTACGAGATAAAAAGGGAGCTGGAGAGGCGTGGTTGCATCATTGGAGAAATTGTTGAAAGAAATCTCCCTTCGCCAAAGCTAAGACTCATCTAATAACTTCTCACTCACTCCCCGTCTTCCACGACGGGGTTTTTTTATCAAAAACACAGAGCGAACGAAGCAATCCCCGAGACTCTCCCCAAGGACAAGATATAAAACTAACAAACTAATACCATCAAGCCTCTTCCCGTTCGCCCATTTTATTTGTAACAAACAAAAAATAATGTTATGGTTAGTCTGGACTTTAAGCACTACTACAATCTACTAACAGGAGTAACGAATGAAGAGTGAGTTAGCATCCCAATGTCTCATTGAAAGAGCATTTCAACAAACAATAGAGACACTCGAGCGCGATATTGGTATCGCGCAACAACAAGCCCACTTTGCAAGAAAAAACGTGTCTCTTGAAGCGGTTGAAAAAGGACTCAAGCGGATACAACATTGGGAAGAAGTAGAAAGAGTGAGAAGAGCTATTCTTGCACTACGCAAAGAAGGAATGACGCTCCAACAACTCATAGGATATACGATGGAGAAGGCTCCACTGAAAACTCAAAAAATAAAAAAACAGTCCGTCTTTAAAAGCGGCGACTCGCCCTGGTAACAGGGCTTTTTATTATCCAAATTCTTTCTTAGAGATATTTATTACACAACATTTTTTCACAACAAGCAATATTGTGAAGCTCAAGACCCTATCATATAATTACGCGACCAAAGATATGCTTTGGTTTTTGATTGGTCGTTTTGTTGTTAAAGAAATATAAAATATCCAATTATGACTGAGGAAATTCTCACACAAGATCCTATCGTCGCATTTGATGAAGATGATGATGAAGAAGAAGAAGATGATGATGAAGATGAAGAAGAAGATGATGATACGGAAGATGACGACGAGTAAGGAGTAATGTAATCAAAGCAAAAAACCTCTCCACAAGGAGAGGTTTTTTGCTGGTTACAATACGTGTTATACTTCTTCTAAATTATAAACACACCTTCTATGGACTTCACTCTTGAAATAATTGTTTTTTACATCCTGCTTATAGATAGTATTGGGGCAAATCTTTTTTCTTGGCTTGGTGGGCAAAAATGGTACAGCAAAAATTTTAGAATTTTCTCCCGCTACTTTCCTCTCACACGCGGATGGACCACCTATTATTTCATTCTCGTCTTATGGATAGGCATTATGATTATCCGTGCCGGTGGGACACTGTTCTAAGGCAGAATGTGCATGAAGCCACAAATTGCTCTTCTGCTTGGAGAGCAATTTTTATGTATAATGAAACCTGTGTATGACTATGGAACGCATTCAAAAACTTTTTAGAGAGAACGAGCGACACTTCTTGGTAGGAGCGCTTCTTTTGGGTTTTATCGTTGATAATCTTACGCTGTCACGAATAGACCTCGTTTTTGACAACGCCATCCTCTTTAGCTACCTCACACTTGCTACAATAGCAATTATCCTTATCACCCGCTTCTCTGAAAGGAAGTTTTCACGATGGCTTTTTTACCTTCTCCAATACGCTTTCGGTGGTCTTTTTTCCGGTTTTATTATTTTTTACTCACAAAGCACGGGATTTATCGGGAGCTGGCTTTTTATTGCTATTCTTGTCGCACTCTTTATTGGAAACGAATTCTTCAAAGAGCGCTACATGCGTACCTCGTTTCAGCTCTCTATTCTTTTTGTCGCATTATTTTTATATATCATTTTTTTAGTTCCGATTATAACCGGAAAATTGGGTGCTTCAATGTTCCTTATCTCCGGAATCATTAGCATAATTCTCATCTCTTTTATAGTATGGCTTATTAATGCGCTTTCACACAAAAGTTCTCGGCAATTAGGGCGGGGATTTATTTTTACCATCCTTCTTCTTTATATTATATTTAATACCCTTTACTTCACCAACATTATTCCTCCAATTCCCCTTTCATTGAAGGAACTGACGATTGCCCACCACATAGAGAGAGTAGACGATGGACAATTTCTTGTCGCAACACAAAAACGACCGTGGTATAAGTTCTTTAACACAAGCGACATTGCTTATAAGCCGGGAACCCCCTTATACAGCTTTGCCTCTGTCTTTGCTCCAACAAAAATTAATACAAAAATTTCACACCAATGGTCATATTTTGATGAGAAAAAAAGCGAATGGGTTCCTGTAAGCAGAATTGGTTTTTCTATATCGGGAGGACGTGATGAAGGTTTTCGCGGATATACGTTTAAAGAAGCACTTCGTGAAGGACGCTGGCGAGTAGACGTCCTCACCGAGCGCAATCAGCTCATTGGGCGCACAACATTTACGCTGACCTTTTCCTCTACCACTCCGCTTCTTACGGTGGAGTACAAATAAATGTTCCTCGGGGGCTCTGCCCCGAGGAATTACCCTATAGTACCTCCCTGCCGGCAGGGAGGGAGGTAAAATAAAAAAATCCCGCTACGCTACGCTCCATTTCCCCATCTTACTCGCACAACGTTCACTAATAAAAAACCTTCACACACGTGAAGGTTTTTTATTTTTATTGCTTGCTTTTCTTGAAACAATCCCGGCACATCAGATTTCCTGTCTCCTTTGGTTCAAAAGGAAGTTGGGTAATTGAGCCTCCGCATGAACTGCAACTCCAGTTGCCCTCATGCATGGAGCGATTTTGAGACCCTCCCCTCTTTTTTGAAAAGCAATCACGGCAAAGTAAATTGCCTGTCTCCTTTGGCTCAAAAGGAAGTTGGGTAATTGAGCCTCCGCATGAACTGCAACTCCAGTTGCCCT
>JBBDJW010000005.1:122757-132269 GCA_040879685.1 Minisyncoccota bacterium
CATGTAGTGTTTTTTCTTGAGTATCCATGTAGTGAAAATAATTAATTAACGAACAATACCATCCCATTGTACACGAGAAATGCGCCACCGGCGAATTGTGGAAAAGACAACGCCTTTTTGAAGCAAACAAAAAGAAGACGAGCCCGGTGTGTTCACACAACTTCAGAATCGTTATTATTTTTTGTTTGCTACAAAAGAGCTCGTCTTTTCCTCTACTGCCATACAACACTACTCTACACTCACTGACTCAATAATAACCGGCGAGAGAGGGATATCCCCAGCCCCTGTTTCCGCGCGAGAGATCGCCTCAACGATATCCATCCCCGATATCACCTTTCCAAAAACAGGATGTTTACTGGTGAGAGGCTCTTTGTCATAATCAAGTCCTGTGTTGTCAGTCAAATTGATAAAAAATTGACTCCCGCCCGTACTCGGACCTGCATTTGCCATAGAAAGTGTCCCCCGTACATTAGAGAGTCCTTCTATAAATTCATCTTTAATAGTGTAGCCCGGTCCTCCTGTTCCATACAGTGCGGTAGTATCACTTTTAGAGTTTGGGTCGCCTCCTTGAATAATAAATCCTGGAATAACCCGATGTATTTTTGTGCCATCATAAAAACCACTCTGTGCTAGAGAATAAAAATTACCTGCTGTTATTGGTGACTCTTTAGTAAAAAGTAAAATGCTAATAGCGCCGAAATTAGTGTGTAGGGTAACCATAGTGTTTATTGCTTCTTTATCCTCTTCATTTTTTTCTGTCTTAATAATCTCTCGTGGTGTACTCCGCCATCCTGAATTAAAATCAAAAAACAAAAACCAGAAGGTGACAAAAATTATTATGATGGCAATAAGAATATATGCTTCTTTCATTTTCTTAGAGGTAGAGCGTGAAAACGCATAGCGCATCACTCTTTACCTGATTATTTTTATACTAGTCTATTTTTTTATATCTATTCATATCTCGTGTACTCGCAACCTCTAACAGAATTCATCCTTCTTTATTTTTTATTACCATACACAAGGCTTTCTGCTTGTGTGATGATTTCTTGTGCTACCGATCCATAGATGCCGAATTTATTGACAAGGTCTTGTGCTGAATAGGCAACAAGATCTCGCACTAACAGCATATCATATTTTGCAAATTGCTCTCTAGCATAGCGGTTTAATGCGGGAAGTGCAGTTACAGGATAGAGTAAATGTCCCTCCACAATCTCTTGGAGCGTCCCCTCACTGCTCCCTTTAGGGCAATCCCATCCCATGACCTTAAGTTTGCGACATTGTGCATACTTTATCGCAGAGCTTGTCAGTTTCGTATTGGTAATCACCCACATAACATGTTTTTGTTGCTCGTGCTCTCGTGCGTTGGCAATGTCCATAAGCCGTGCATCGGCGTACATCACTACATCAAGAGGTGTTTTAATCCCCGATTGGTTGTGATATTTTGCTTCAACGAGATAGTGTGTATTATCTTTCTCTGCGAAAATATCAATCTCATGCGTTGCACACTCACCATCCATAATTTGATTACGCTTTGTCGTATAACCAATCTCTTGCAACATTGCCTCTACAAATTGCTCAAATAAAAAACCGGCCGGACCGAGTTGTGCAATGCCGTTTTTGAGGTTATAGCGAGCCGCGGCAGCGGTATTTTCACGCACCAGGTACCGTGTCGCAAGACGAAAAATATGCGAGGTGGTCGCACCTGGAGCAATTTCTTTTTGAACCCTATTGCACACCTCCTCAACCACATCCGAAGGCGCCCCCGTTTCGCGTAGTGAGTGGCAAAATTTGCTTTTGCTAAATTGTTCTTTCTCACCCGATGATTTAATGATGTCCATAGATACTTTCAGTATATCGCGAACAAAGGCCCCTGAAAAGTATTTTTGCGTTATGTTCCTCTGTGCTATACTATTTCCCATATGGAAAAAATAAATACACCAATGGCGATCATTATCGCAGGAGCAATCATAGCAGGCGCTCTTATTGTCACAGGTTTTGTGAACTCTTCGGGAGAGCAAAGTACAAAAACGGCAAGCGACCCTAAAAAGGTTTTTACTCCGGTTTCGGAAGATGATTACCTTAAGGGCTCACGAGATGCAAAAGTTACTCTTGTTGAATTCTCAGACCTTGAATGTCCTTTTTGTAAAAATTTTCACATAACACTTCAGAGTATTCTTGATGAATATGATGCAAAAGAGGTCGCATGGGTCTATCGTCATGCACCGCTTGCACAACTCCACTCTAAGGCTCTTTATGAAGCAAATGCCGCGGAATGCGCGGGAGAGCTTGGAGGCAACAATGCTTTCTGGGCGTTTACAGATCGTATCTTTGAAATAACTCCGTCAAATAATGGGCTGGACTTAGCGCTTATTCCTGGAATTGCTGAGGCGATTGGATTGAATAAGGAGGCATTTGCAGAATGTCTTGAAGAAGGAAGGCACCGTGAAAAGATTGACGCACACTTTCAAAATGCCATTGCAACCGCCCAGGCACTTGGTATTACTCGTTTCGGAACTCCCTTTAGTGTGCTCATTGATAAAAAAGGGAATATTACTCCAATTCAAGGAGCGCAATCTAGAGAAGCAGTAAAGGCACTCATTGAAGAGGCCCTTCGATAAAAGCTTACTCCATCACTTACTCCATCATCTCTCTGAGATGGCAGTACTCGCATTTTTTGTCATCACATCGTTTCTCCCAAAAAGAGAGTGCGAGTATTTCTTCTACAACGTTTCCTATTGTTTGTGTCAGCTCTTCAACATCTTTGGAGGTTATCTCAAATCGCTCCATACTATACGTTCCGTTGTCTTTGGGCTCTATAAAATCAATAACCCCTTCCTTCATTCTGTAGCGCCCCTCTCTGTCTAAAAGCATCTTATAAAATACCAATTGACGGAAATAATCTCCAGCACCGCGCGCTTTTGTCTTTCCCAGCAAATGATTCCTTGACTTTGGCTTTCCTGTTTTGTAATCAACAACAACTACCCCGTCCAGATGAATTTCCACCTTGTCTAAGTCGCCCCGCACCCGAAGCTCTCTGGATTCTTTTTGTGGAAGCGGAAGGGTTGTATCAATACGATACTCATTATTGTTCTCCCGACGCCACGAACCTTTATAGGCATCAAACCACCCTGAGAGTGCTTTTTTACCTTTTTCCTCTATCTGCCTGTATACACCTCCCGAGAGTGCGGTTCTTTCAAGTGCATCATCAAACGCATGAAGAAGAATATCTTTTTTGGGCTTTCCTTGAGCATATGCCTTAAAGTACACTGCCAGTGCTTTGTGTACTACATCTCCGAGGATCATATACTTATTAGGAATTTTTGGTATGCGAATTAAATTACTATAGAAAAAATTCCATGGACAGGAAAGATAGTTATTGAGCGCGGTAACTGACATTCCTTGCTCAAGAAAAAGTTCACGCAAGTACTCTTTATCAGAAACCCCAAGCCCTTGTTTGTGTGGTCGTTTCTGTAAAAATACTTCCGGTGTTATCTTCTCCTCAAATGAATTCGTTTCTCTTTCTTTTTTTAAGTCAGGGCGTATCTCTTCTATAAATTGCGAGGGGAGCCTCTCCTTCCCTCGGACCTCCTCTCGAGCATAGCTTATAGAGACACCGACCTTTGCACGAGTAAGTGCAACATAAAAAAGTCTTCTTTCATCGGCATTGTCCTCATCTTCATCTTCCGACGATCCTGCAAGGGGGAGTGAGAAGGTACTCATGCGACGCCGATTACCCCAGTGGGTGTCCCACGCTCCAACAATATAGACATAATCAAATTCAAGCCCCTTTGAGCCATGGGCGGTCATAAGGCGTACACCCGGGCGCACACCATCAGAACCACCTGATTTAGTAACACCTATTCCATACTCAGTGAGTAAATCCAAATGGCGAATAAGATCGGAAAGTGTATAATCGCGGTTACCGGAAGCGAGCATCTCAATATCACGCGCTAGCCCTCGCAGTTTTTGGAGTTCTTCAACACTACGGGTAGAATTTAACACAAAGGTTAAAAATCCCGACTCATCAAGGATGAGGTTAAAAACCTCAACCACGGGGTCATTATGCCCCGCTTCTGCCCACCGTGCCATCCGTTTTGCAAAAACCGCTACAGCCTTCGGGTTGCTTACCCCTATTTTTTTGAGTATCTTTTCGTTGAAAATACATTCATATAATTCTATTCTCTCGCGCGAGCAGTGTTTAAGTATTTTAAAAATATCTAGAGGAGGAAATTTTAAAAATCGAGCATGAAGCGCTTGTGCCAGAAATTCTTTTTCTCCAAAGAATGAAACAGCGCGTAATAAAAGAATAAATTGTGCGATAGAAGGGTCTTTGAGCACATTACTGTGTGATTCTATGGTATGAGGGACTCCTTCTTGTAAAAATAAGCGAGAGATATACTCTGCGTCATTATTCACTCTATAGAGCACCGCGATTTTCTCCGGTGCGACACCTTCCTCAATCTTGCGCGCACTATCGCGAGCAATCCATAAACTCTCAAGAGCATCACTGCTAAAACTACGGACCTCAACCGTCTCGTTTTGTATGTCCGCAGATGCGATAAGTTTCACTCTCTCTATCTGCTGAGATGATGAGGTGATAATGCTATGCGCGACATCAAGTATAATTTGCCCCGAACGATATGAGCGCTCAAGTGGAATGAGTGTTGCCTCCGGATATTTTTGTTTAAAGTACAAAAAATTTTCAAGTGAAGCGCCTTGAAAACGAAAGATGGCTTGTTTTTCATCACCAACAATAAAAAGGTTGGGGTTGTCATGAAAATCCATCAAAAGCTCCAGAAGTCTGTTTTGGGCAGTATTTGCGTCTTGGTGTTCATCAGCCAAGACATAGTGGTATTCTTCTTGAAGCCGTTGAAGAATGGTGCTGTCCTCTTCCAAGCGCGCTACAACAACACCTATCATATCCTCGTAATCATAAAGTTTTTGTTTTCGTATACCTTCTTCATACCCTTCATATACTTCTACAAGTTCCTTATTTTTCTCTATTTTCTTTTGCATCTTTTGATGCTCCGTCTTCATTGCTCCTTTATAGGGACCCTTTTTGTTATACAAATCTTCTCGTGCCCAAAACTCGGCTTCACTCTTCTTAACTAACTCTTTAAACAAAGTCGGGTTTACATATTCTCTCTTGAGTTCACTTATGGCCGAGGCGCAATCCTTTACGAAGGCAAAGTTATCATAAAAAGGGCGCAACTCTTTTAGATGTTCTTTTTTTTCAATAAGCTCGCGCAGGAGAAGTATTTTATCTATTTCAGGTATGGGGTCTGAACTGATAAGACGCGGAAAATCACTTGGAAAGCGCCCTATCATCGTGTTGCAAAAACCATGAAAAGTATAAATACCGACGCGATACGCCCGTGGCCCAATCATAGAGACAAGCCGTTTACGCATGGCAGAAACCCCCGCCTCGGTGAAGGTGAGCGCGAGGATGCTATCGGGAGACGTATCTGTTTCTTTTAAAATGTTCGCAATGCGAAGGGTAAGAATTTGTGTCTTCCCCGTTCCGGGTCCTGCAATAACCATCACCGGTCCCTCAATGGTATCAACCGCCTTTTTCTGCTCTGGATTGAGCTTTTTGTAGTGTTCACTAAACGTGCTTACGGGCATATACAACCCATTGTAACATATCACCTGTTGCACACAGTAATTCCATTCGGACATCCGATGTCCGAATGGAATTATAGAAATAAAAAGAAGCCGAGGGGTACCTCGGCTTCTTTTTATTTAATAATTCTCAAGTTTCTTGGATTCTTCGTGTTGACGAATTTTTTCATGCGCCTTTGCCTCAATCTGACGAATTCGCTCACGCGTAACTCCAAACTCATGCCCTACCTCTTCAAGGGTGTTTATAATGCCGTCTTCAAGCCCATGGCGCATTTCAAGGATTTTCCTCTCTTTTGGTGTAAGATCATCCAGAATATGTCTAATTTGATCGCGCAAGATACGGAGCGATGCCTCCTGCGACGGCGAGGCGACTTTGTCATCGGGAATAAAGTCTCCCAATGTTGACTTCTCATCGTCATCCCCAACCGAGCTTTCAAGTGAAACAGTTGCTTGATCAATATTTTTAATGACATACACCTTTTCAATATCAATCCCCATCTCCGTTGCCACCTCTTCAGAAAGCGGGTCACGTCCAAGCTCCTGTGAAAGTCTTCGTACCACCTGCTTGTATTTAGCAATAGTCTCAACCATGTGCACAGGAATACGAATTGTGCGAGATTGGTCGGCAAGCGCACGAGTAATTGCTTGCCGAATCCACCACGTTGCATATGTTGAAAACTTATACCCCTTCGTCCAATCAAATTTTTCAATTGCCTTAAAGAGACCAATATTCCCTTCTTGAATAAGGTCAAGGAGTGTAAGGTCTTGGCTACGACCAACATAGCGCTTTGCAATAGAGACGACAAGGCGCAAGTTTGCCTTAGCAAGAAGATTTTTTGCTTCTTCGTCTCCTTCAGTAATGCGTTTTGCCAAGTTACGCTCTTCAGAAACAGAGAGAAGTGGGTAGCGTCCTATCTCTTTCAAATACATTTGAATGTTGTCGTGAGTTTTTTTCTCTGTACTGTAAGTGTCTTTGCTGAGCAAGCCGGAAGAGCCTGTTTCACTTTCTAAAAGCATACCACTTTCTACAAAACGAATATTTTCCTTACTAAGTCGTTCATAGAAAGATTCAATGAAATGGATGTCATCCTCAATTCGTGGAAACTCTGAAAGAAGCTGATCTTGTGTAATGAAACCTATTTCTCTACCTTGTTCAACAAGTTTTTCCATTCGTGCTTTTTCACTCTTTTTTTGTAAGGCAGTCTTCTTTTTTACGACAGTCTTTTTCTTTGCGACAGCTTTCTTTTTAGTTGTTTTTTTAACAATCTTCTTTTTTAAAGAAGCTTTTTTTGCTACCTTTTTTAGCACTCTCTTCTTTTTTCCTTTGTGTGCCGTAGTTTTAGGAGAGACATTCCGCCTCTTAGGCACTTTTTTGGCAGTCTTTTTATTTGCGAGAGGTTTCTTTTTAATTATTTTTTTTCTAGGCATAAAAGTAAAAATGGGATTTATAAAGGCTTCTTTGAGGCAGTGAGCTTATTGAGCTCCTTGCTAATACTATTACACACATCAAGAAGCCTTGAAACGTCTTCTTTGTCGCTACGTGTCTCAGCACTTTTCATCTCACGCATAGTATGCAACAAACGTTCTCTCAATATGGCCTCTCTTAAATTTATGAGAAGTTCTTCAACTTCACCCTCAATTCCTACTTCCTCGTCAAAATACATCTCGGCTTCAAATATTTTTCTTTCCCTTTCTTCTGAAGAGAGGGCGGTAAGCCGTTCTTGTGGAGAGACGCCTGTTATCTTCTCGTACTCTTCGTTAAGTTTTTTCAAAAGCGCTTCTTTCCCATGCATTTGTTGTTGGAAGAGGATAATACCTAAAAGCCTTTCTTCTATTGTGCTTTGGTGTGTCTCTTGTTTTGGTACCTGTTGTTTTTTTTGCGATGAGGAGGACGAGCGGCGTGCTGTTCGTACGAGATCTTCTTTTCCTTCTTTTTGTATCCGAAAAAATTCTTGCCAGACAGGCTCTTCACTTATCTTTAGTGCATCGGCAATACGAGATATATAGTGTGCCTGGTCTATCTTACTTTTTACGCATGATACATAGGGAAGAACTTTATTTTCAACTGCCTTACGATATTCATGTTCATCGGCTGTTTGTTCATAAAGCACTTTGAGATAAAAATCAATAATGTTGGTGGCTTCAAGAATGTATTTCTTCCAGTCATCTTTGTTCTGCATGATAATCTCTGCTGGGTCTTTCCCTTGCGGAAGGTTGATAACTTTGACAGTAAAGTTGTGCGCAAGTGCCAGATCAACTCCTCTCCCCGAAGCTGCAACCCCCGCACTGTCGGCATCAAATCCAATAATAAGCGTATCGGTAAGGCGCGAAAGATAGGTAAGCTGTTCATGTGAGAGCGCTGTCCCTGATGTTGCAACCGTGTTACTAAAACCTGTCTGATGTGAGAGAAGTACATCCATCTGTCCCTCAACCAGAATGCAAGAACCCTCTCTGCGAATCTCTCCTTTTGCTTTGTGAAGACCGTAGAGAATACTGCTCTTATGGTAGAGCTCTGTCTCCGGATTGTTAATATATTTTGCCGATGCTTCATCTCCTTTAAATACCCTTCCTGAAAAGGCAACCACGCGCCCCGTAACATCAAAAAGAGGAAACATAATTCTCCCGCGAAAACGGTCATAGTAGCCCCCATCATCTTTTTTAATAACCAATCCCGCCTGAGAAAGCTCGGAAACGCTGACCCCTTGTGCGACAAGCTCGGAAGAAAGACCCCTCCATCCCTCTTTCGCAAAACCAAGACGAAACTCTTTTATGGTCTCCATACTAAGACCTCTTTTTTGAAGATAGGTAAGCGCTTCTTTATTATGTGAAAGAACTATTTGATACGAGAGCGTTGAACGCTCCATCACGTGATAGAGTTTTTCCGCTTTTTTATGCTCACCTTTGTTAAACTCTTCTATTCTCACTCCCGCTTTTTGCGCAAGCATCTTAAGTGCTCCTAAAAAATCAATGCCCTCAATCTCTTCTATGAAGCTGAAAACATCACCACCCTTATCGCATCCAAAACAGTGATAGGTACCTCTTTCCGGTGAGACAAAAAACGAGGGTGTTTTTTCGTTGTGGAAAGGACATTTGCCTTTAAGATTTTTACCCGCTTGGTCAAGCTTCAGATAAGAAGAAACAACTGTAGCAATGTCTAATTTTTCTTTAATCTGTTCTACGGTTGATGACATAAGTAAGTTACTTTTTACCTTTTACCTTCTCGCCCTACTCCACTTCCTCTTCATTCTTCTTTTTTTCACGGAAGCCGGTACCCACAGGAATGAGACGACCGATAATGACATTTTCCTTGAGGCCTCGTAGTTCGTCACGCGCTCCTTTCAATGCACTCCTGATAAGCACTCTCGTTGTATTTTGGAATGATGCTGCAGAAAGAAAACTCTTTGTGTTTGTCGCAACCTCTGAAATACCTAACACAATTGCTTCACCGACGGCAACCTCGCAACCTTTCTCTTGTGCGGCATCATTTTCTTCCTTGAGTGCTCCCACCTCAACAATCTCGCCGACAACGAACGCTGTCCCTCCGGAGCTTTTTATTTTTTTGCGAGAAAACATTTGCCGCACTATAACTTCAATATGTTTTCGTGATATAGACGCTCCTTGCAAGTCATATATCTCATTGATGTCATTTAAAATATACAACTCGGTAATCTCGCGGCCTCCATACTTGAAGATCTCTCTGATGTCTGCGGAACCATCTGTGAGAAGCTCGCCTGCTAAAACCTTATCGCCCACACTAACACGAGAGACCCTGCCAAAAGGTATTTCGTACTCCTCTTTTTCATCTTTCTTGAGTTTAGCTTTTTTTGCTCCAACGTCAGGTAATACAACAATCTTTCCCTCATCATCATAACCTTTTGTAACCTCAATAA
>JBBDJW010000006.1:0-29788 GCA_040879685.1 Minisyncoccota bacterium
GCAATCGTCCCGAGCCAGAGCGTATTTGTATCCCCATCTTCATACCTACCTACGAGTGTTTTCCGTGCTTTCTCTCGAGAGAGAAAGCGCGGGGCCTCTATACCATTGTAGATAACAGAAAGCTTCTTTCGTATAAACGGCGCCCGCGCGATGTCACGCTTTGTTTTCTCCGAGACGGCGATTGTCTGGTGCGAAAGGAGAACGGTGAGGTAATGCACCTTCAAGAAAAAGAGTTTTGAGAAGATGTTCCTCTCTTCATTAAATGCCCAGCCATGCGCCGTAAAAATAATTTGCGGGACTCTCGCAATGCGTGCGGCGAGTGCTCCGAGGAAACCGGCTTTAGAACTGTTAAGGTGTAGTACCGAAGGGTTCTCTTTTTTGAAAAGCCGATAGAGGGAAGTGAGTGTTGTCAGGTCAGGGAAAAGAGAAATGTTTCGTGAAAGAGAGGGAAGTATTTCTACCCGAATGCTGGCTTCTCTCAGCTTTTCAAAAAGTGCGCCTTTTTCACCAAAGGCGACAACAACCTCGTACCCTTCGCGGGAAAATCCTCGCGCCAAGTCATAGACATAGTGTTGCGCGCCTCCAAAATTACCCTTGGTAATCACATATAGAATTTTCTTTTTTCTTGTCATAGGTCGCCGTAGGGGCTGTAACAAAGTATTCTCGCCATTTGTTACCTAGTAGTATACAATACACTTTATGATATTTGGTAGAAATAAGACAGTGCTCTTATTTATCGGGGATATTTTTTTTCTCTATATCACGCTCTTGTTGATGCTCCTTTGGAGCTATTTTCCATTTCCTGAGGAGAGAGTTTTCTTTGAGCATCTTACCGCTTTTTCCCTGCTTATTGCCCTGTGGGTGCTTGTTTTTTTTATCGCAGGGTTTTATGAAAAGACCACGCTTTTTTCAAGGAGAAACTTCACCTCGCTTTTATTGAAGGCACAAAGTGTAAATATTGTTATCGCAGTATTCTTTTTTTACTTTATTCCTTTCTTCGGCATTACACCAAAAACAAATCTCTTTTTTTATCTCATTGTCTCTTTTTTGCTTCTTGCATTCTGGCGTCTTTATATCACCCCGTTTATACAAGTAAACAAAAAGCCTCTTGAAGCGCTTCTTATTGCCCCGCTCAATGAAATTGACGCGCTTGTAAAAACCATTAACAACAATCCTCGTTATGGGATAGCGTTTAGTGCCTCGTATGATATAAACGCCTTGAATGAAAAAGTGCTCATAAAAATACGAAACGCTATTGAAAAAAAAGGGATTACTTACTTGGTGGTTGATATGGGTTCAGAGCACTCCGATGAGATTCCTTTTAGTCTCTATAATTTTCTTTTCACTACCGTGCATATTGTTGATATGAGCGAGTTTTGTGAAGACCTCTTTGGGAAGGTTCCTATCTCATCACTTTCTTATCGTTGGTTTCTTGAGCACATTCCCGAGACAGAGCATCCGCTTTATGATTTCTTCAAGCGCGGGATGGATATTGTCATCGGCGTTGTATTAGGTACGCTTTCACTTCTTGTGTACCCCTTGGTCTATCTAGCTGTTGTTCTTGATGATGGCGGGCCACTTTTTTTTCATCAAGTACGAATCGGAAAGAACGGCAAAAAAATTACTATTTCAAAATTCAGAAGTATCAAGAAAGAAGGAGGGTTGCTTGAGGTTACTAGAGTCGGATTCTTTTTGCGTGCTACACGGCTAGATGAGGTACCGCAGTTATGGAATATTGTGAAAGGGGACTTATCGCTTATCGGCCCGCGCCCTGAGATTCCCGAGCTGGTTTCCGAATACACAGCACAAATTCCTTACTACAATACTCGTCATCTTATTAAGCCGGGGCTCTCCGGTTGGGCGCAGATTTTTCAAGAAAACCATCCTCACCATATAAGAGATGTAGAGGCGACAAAAGAAAAACTTTCCTATGACCTTTATTACATTAAAAACCGCTCTCTGCTTTTAGACGTTATTATTGCGCTAAAGACCATTAGAACTCTCCTCTCAAGAAAAGGTAAATAATAACCAACGCATTGTTCAAAATCCGATTTAGAACATTAGAACACTTTTTGGTATAGGTCTTGGACATCTTCTCCTCTACTGCGATATCCGTTGGTAGACGGATAGGTATCGCGGTAGAGAGAGGGAAATAGTATTTGGAAAATTATCATCGTCTTTAAGAACATTTCTCTTTCTTATTATTATACAATGTGAGGTGACGCACGTGCAGATGATGGGTTGCAACCATTCTCCAATAGGTGTAGTTTACTAAGAAGGAATATTGTTATTTGAACTATAAGGAGAAAGAAATGAAAGAGAAAGTTGTGGTTACCGGGGGATGGGGTTTTATCGGATCTCACCTTGTTGATGCACTTGTTGAACGTGGGTATGAGGTGCATGTCGTTGATAATGCTGAGAAATGCCCGCCGTATATAAATGAAAAAGCAATCCAGCATCGTGTTTCTGTGACGCATACAGATAGTATGTTTGTGCGGATTTTTGAAGGCGCGAGGTGTGTGTTTCACCTCGCTGCATTGCCACGTGTTGTTTTCTCAATCCAGCACCCACTGCGGACTGATCGGGTAAACATCGGAGGGACACTTTCTGTTTTGGAGGCTTCATCCAAGGCGGGTGTCTCTCGTGTCGTGTACAGCTCGTCAAGCTCTGTCTATGGAGAGCAGGAAGGACTTCCTTTTCATGAAGACATGTCCGTCAATCCAATGAGTCCGTATGCGATTCAGAAATACGTCGGCGAGCTTTACTGTGCCGAATATTCACGGCAAGGCAAGGTGGATACCGTTTCATTGCGTTATTTTAATGTTTACGGACCTCGACAAAGTGCTCTTGGCGCGTACGCGTGTGTCATTCCGAAGTTCTTAAAGCAAAAAAAGGAAGGGCAGTCGCTTACGGTGACGGGAGATGGTACACAAACACGAGACTTCACGCATAGTGATGATGTTGTGAGGGCGAACCTGCTTGCGATGGAATATGGAGACGCTCTCTGCGGAGATATTTTTAATGTCGGAGCAGGTGAGGGTGTCCGTGTCTGTGACATAGCTCATTTTATACACGACGACATTATCTTTATTGCTCCTCGTGATGAGCCTCATAGAACGCATGCCTCCTGCGAAAAAATTAGAAAGCGCCTTGGATGGGAACCAACTGTTCTTTGGCAGGAGGGCATAGCGCGCCTTATGGAAGAACCTACGTTTTCCTAACCTGTCGCTTACAAATACAAAGAGCCCCACGGGGCTCTTTTTCTTTTTACACTTTATGGTACTTTGTTACCTCTTTGTTTTTTTGTAATAATACAGAATACAGAATATAGTGCCTATGACGCTTAAAAAAATTATTCACCGAATGTTCCATGAGCCAAAGACAAAAAGCTTTGCATTTGCCAATACCACTCTTGCAATTCTTACCATTGTCTCTGTACTTGTCTTAATCCTTGAAACTGTTGCTCGTTTTGAGCCTTATCATGAGGTATTTCTAATTATTGAAATTATTGCGGTTGGTTCTTTTACTCTTGAGTATATTGGCAGGATTGTCATTTCGGAAAAGAAGAGTCGCTATCTTTTTAGTTTTTTTGGAATAATTGACTTGCTTGCGGTTCTTCCTTCTTATCTTCTTCTTACCAACCTTACTTTTTTAAAGTCTGCTCGGTTGCTTCATGTTATCCGTATTTTGCGTATTCTACGTATTGTGAAGCTTGTTGAGTCAGAGCGAACCACGCCTCACCGGAGTCTAGGGAGACATCTCTTTAGTCTTGATATAAAAGTGTATTGCACCATTCTTGCTCTTGCCGTTACACTTCTTGGCTCGTTTCTCTGGGCGACTGAGCCGGGCAATCTCGGTGCGGAGAATATTCCACTCGCAATGCTCTGGGTTTTTCAAGTTATTTTGGGAGGAGTCTCGCCATATCCTGCTCTTTCAGTGTGGGGAGATGTGATTATTGTTACCACTCGTTTTACCGGTCTTCTTTTGTTTGGATTTCTTGTCTATATTGTTGGACACAGGGTTGATAGATTTCTTTATGGTGACATTGACCCGACGCGTCCTTCCTCTCAGCTTGCTCGTCAAGGAAAAAGGAGATAAAACTACTAAAACCATCAAATGCGACGCATTTGATGGTTTTGAAACTGTTGATGCACTTTTAAAGTGCATCAACGAGTGTATTCGGACATCCGATGTCCAACATCCGATGTTGAACAGTGTTGTGAGCAGAAACCGCCAGAATCTAGTCGATTCTGGCAGTTTAGGTAATTTTCTCTACCAACCAACCTACTGACGACAGACTACTTACTACTAACTATTCAGAAAGGGTTGACTTTTTAGAACTAATTTGTTATCCTATCGGCATATGTGAGTATTCGGGGTAGTCCTCGGAACAAACAGATGTCAAGTGAAAGGCCCTCTCTAGAGAGGGCCTTTCACCATTTAGGTGGTCTCGGACTTAGAAAATTAATTTCCGATAAAAACAAAATCTGCTATGATAAGACTCTATGCTTAAAGATTACTTTATGAAAAAGATGCTTGAGCGGCAGTTGAAGGACCTGCCCGAGTCTCAGCGCGAAATGGTGAAAGGCGCTCTTGAGAAGAACCCCGAGCTTTTTAAAAAAATTGCCGAGGAGGTTAAACGAGAGACAAAAAAGGGCATTCCGGAAGCCGCGGCGACAATGCAGGTCATGCGCAAACACCAAGGCGAATTACAAAAACTTTTACGATAACACTAGCTATGCAAAAAAAGAAAATTTTTATTCTTCTTGGGCATCCTGACCCCGAGACGACATTAAATCGCGCGCTTGCCGATGCTTATGAAGAAGGAGCCCGAAAAGAAGGACATGAGGTACGACGCCTTAATATGAGTGACCTCTCATTTGACCCTATTTTGCACAAGGGGTACCGTGAGATACAAGAGCTTGAGCCCGACCTCATTACCGTTCAAGAAAATTTTAAATGGGCAGAACACATTGTCGTTCTTTATCCGAATTGGTGGTGCACGATGCCCGCGAAATTGAAGGGGATGTTTGACAGAATGTTTCTTCCCGGTTTTGCATTTAACTTTAACAAAACCGGCTACGGCTGGGAAAAGCTCCTCACAGGAAGAAGTGGGAGGGTGATTATCACCGCCGCGACACCGCCATGGATGATACGTATTTTATTTGGTGATTATCACAACGAAATACGCAGGGCCATTCTCGGCTTTGCGGGTATCTCGCCGGTGCGAGTTTCTGTCTTCGGGCCGTCTGAAAAGGCATCTATTGAAAGAAAGGCGCGGTGGAAGGATGAGGTTATGGAGCTTGGTCGCCGCGGAATATAAAGTTTTTATGTCACTCTCAATCGGTATCGTCGGGCTTCCTAATGTTGGGAAGTCCACACTTTTTAACGCTCTCGCGGGGCGAAATGTTCCGGCAGAGAATTATCCCTTCTGCACCATTGACCCTTCAGTGGGGGTTGTTGGCGTGCCTGATGAGCGACTTACCGCTCTGAGCCGTTTATCAGATTCTAAAAAAATAATACCCGCTGCCATTGAATTTACCGACATTGCAGGGCTTGTTTCCGGTGCATCACGAGGTGAGGGTTTGGGAAATAAGTTTCTCTCGCATATTCGCGAGGTGGATGCTCTTGCTGAGGTGGTTCGGCTTTTTGAAGACAAGGACATTACGCATGTTCATGGAGAGATAAACCCACTTCATGATATTGATGTTATAAATCTAGAACTTGTGTTAGCTGACTTTGAAACGGTCACAAAGCGTCGAGGAAATCTTTCCCGTGATGTAAAACGAGGGGATAAAACAGCAATTTTTGAAGACGCTCTTTTAGAGAGAATTGAAAAAGTTTTAGACGCTGGGAAGCTTGCTTCATCACTTGAATATTCAGAAGATGAAAGTCTTGTTGTGAAGTCACTCCACCTTCTTAGTATGAAACCTATTTTGTATGTCATTAATAAAAAGGCAGATGAAAGTATTGATGAGGAGCTCGTAACGTTCTTTAAAAAAGAAGGAGCTTCGTATGTAGTGCTTGACAGTGCAACAGAAAGAGACCTTGCAACTTTAGAAGGAAAGGAGAAAGAGATGATGCGCAGAGAGATGGGTATTTCAGAAAATGGCTTGAACAGTCTTATTGTAAAGAGCTACGAGATGCTTAATCTTATGAGCTACTTTACTACAGGAGAGGACGAGACACGCGGGTGGACCGTTAAAGTTAATTCCAACGCTAAAGAAGCAGGTGCGGCAATTCATAGTGATTTTCGTGATAAATTTATCCGTGCCGACGTGATTTCTTATGATGAGCTTATGAAAGCAGGCTCCTACGCTTCGGCTCGCGAGCAAGGCCTCGTTCGCACAGAAGGGAAGGAATACA
The DNA here is from genome assembly GCA_040879685.1 of Minisyncoccota bacterium. Taxonomy (GTDB): domain Bacteria; phylum Patescibacteriota; class Minisyncoccia; order Phycocordibacterales; family UBA2135; genus JBBDJW01. Next base: position 6,367 of record JBBDJW010000006.1, read on the forward strand.
TCGTGAAAGACGGCGATGTTATAGAGTTTAAAATTTAAACACTTCACAACACTACGACATTCTTGCAAATGTCGTAGTGTTGTGAATGAGGGGGTCTAAAAATTTAAGGTGTGCGAGACTGAAATTTCGTGGTATTATTGCTTCATATGAAAAACTTTACACAATCGCGGTTTCTAAAATGGTTTTTAGGGGGAGGAATCACTATTCTCCTTGCTCTCTTTTTTGTGGTCACGGCACAACTTATTTTAGAAAAACCGGAATACACCGATTTTTGTGAAGAAAGGCAGGTAAGAATCATTCCGGAAACACAAAATGAGTGTACTGAAATTGGCGGACAGTGGACAGAAGATCGCTATATTCAAAAACATCTTCCCGTCGGAGGAATTGAGCCGGCGCCAATCCAAGTAGAGCAAAAGGGGTATTGCGACCCTGACTTTACCTGCAGAGCCGAGTACCAAGATGCACAAGAGCTTCATGAGCGCAACTTCTTTATCGCCCTTGTTATTTTTGGAACACTCACCCTTATTGGCAGTTTTATCGCACGGCCATTAACTGCTGTTGCTCCGGCTCTTGCCGCCGGCGGGTTGCTCACGCTTATCATTGCATCAGCTCGGTACTGGTCATATATGCAAGATTATCTCCAAGTTATTATTCTCGGTATTGCACTTGTTGCCCTCATAGGCTTCGGTGTTAAGAAATTTTCACCGGATACAGACGAAGAAAATTTCCCTAGTGATGGAGCAGTATAACCATAAAAAGATTGAAGAGAAGTGGCAAAAACAATGGGAGAAAGATAATGCCTTTCGCTCTTACAACGACACGGATAAAAAGAAGTTTTATGCCCTTATTGAATTTCCTTACCCTTCAGGAGATGGGCTTCATGTTGGCCACATTCGTAGTAATACAGCGATGGACATCATCGCTCGCAAGCGAAGAAGAGAGGGATATAATGTGCTCTACCCGATCGGGTGGGATGCGTTTGGTTTGCCGACAGAAAACTTTGCGATAAAAACAGGAAGGCCTCCGCAAGAGATAACAAAAAAAAATACAGATACCTTTAGGCGTCAGCTCAAGGCATTAGGTTTTTCTTTTGATTGGACGCGCGAAATAAATACGACCGATCCGAGCTACTATAAGTGGACGCAGTGGATTTTTCTCAAACTTTTTGAAAATGATTTGGCGTATAAAAAAAAGATGCCTATTAACTGGTGTCTTGATTGTAAGACAGGGCTTGCTAATGAGGAAGTGGTTGATGAGGTGTGTGAGCGGTGTGGTGGTGAAGTTGAAATTCGTGAAAAGGAGCAGTGGCTTTTAAAGATTACCAAGTATGCCGAGCGCCTTTATGATGACCTTGGAAAAGTTGATTATATTGAGTCGGTGAAAACGGGCCAGCGCAACTGGATTGGGAAAAGTGAGGGAGCACAGATAGAGTTTAAGATTATAGGTAGAGAATTGGAGAGTTCTGTTAATATTTTTACAACGCGCCCTGATACGCTCTTTGGTGCGACCTACCTTGTTCTTGCTCCGGAATATCCTGAGATTCTCAGTTACCAATCTCATATTTCAAATTGGGGTGAGGTTGAGGCGTATATCAAAGAAGCCAAGAGTAAAAAAGATATTGAACGCACCGCCGAGAGTAGGGAGAAGTCGGGCGTAGCGCTTAAAGGAGTTTCCGCAATCAATCCGGCAAACAAAGAGGAGATTCCTATTTTTGTTGCTGACTATGTGCTTGCGCACTACGGTACGGGGGCGATAATGGCGGTTCCCGCTCACGATGCGCGTGACTATATATTTGCGCAGAAATATAACCTGCCGATTAAGGTAGTTATTGATCCTAGAGAATATTTTTTCTTAAAAGATGTCCCTGATGATAGTTTAACTGGCAGTAAATTGGCAAAAATTGACAAGGAGGAGAATTTTGGAGAGGCAGTTAAAAAAAATAAAAAAAGACTACGCGATCTTATACTCAATGGGAAATGTTGTTATACAGGAGAAGGGCATCTCGTAAGTTCGGGAGAGTTTATCGGAATGACAAGCGAAGAGGCGAAAGAGAAAATTACAAAAAAAGTTGGCGGAAAAATGAAGACGACATTCAAGCTTCGTGATTGGATTTTTTCCCGCCAGCGCTATTGGGGAGAGCCCATCCCTATTATTCATTGTGAAAAGTGCGGGATGGTGCCTGTTCCGGAAAAAGAGCTTCCTGTTTTGCTTCCTGAAGTCAAACAGTATAAACCAACGGACACGGGAGAATCTCCACTCTCGGCGATAGATGAATGGGTGAATGTCGCGTGTCCACAGTGCAGTGGGGAGGCAAAAAGGGAGACCGACACGATGCCCAACTGGGCGGGCTCTTCGTGGTATTATCTTCGCTATACAGACCCACACAATGCCGATGTGCTTGCAGGAAAAGAAGCACGTAACTACTGGCTTCCCGTTGATTGGTATAACGGAGGAATGGAGCATACAACACTTCATCTTCTTTACTCTCGTTTCTGGCACAAGTTTCTCTATGATATTTCTGTGGTGCCTCATGATGAGCCGTATGCAAAGCGTACTGCTCACGGAATGATTTTGGCCCCTGATGGTTCAAAAATGTCTAAGTCTAAAGGAAATGTCATTAACCCTGATGAAGTGGTTGAGAGGCTCGGCGCTGACACGCTTCGTGTTTACGAAATGTTTATGGGACAGTTTAATGAATCGGTACGTTGGCAAACCGACAACATTGCCGGGTCACGGCGTTTTCTTGAAAAAGTGTGGCGTATCTTTGAAAAAACAAGCGAAGGGGCGTGGCTCTCTGCGGAGCTTGAAAGAAAGCTTCATCAAACAATTAAAAAGGCGGGCGAAGACATAGAGCAAATGCGCTTTAACACGGCGGTCTCCGCGCTTATGATTCTTGCCAATGCGTTTGAAAAAGAGAAAGAGGTGCCGCTTTCTGCATACAAGACACTGCTTGCTCTTCTTGCTCCGTTTGCACCGCATATCGCAGAAGAGTTGTGGGAGAGGTGCGACGAGAAAGTTTCAGTTCATGGAGAACCATGGCCTTCGTATGATGAAGAAAAAACAAAGGAAGATGAACTTACGATAGCCGTTCAGATAAATGGCAAGGTTCGCGGAGAGATTACAGTTCCGCCCGACGCTGGTGAAGAAGAAATCAAAAAACAGGCACTCTCACTTCCAGCCACGCTCAAATGGACCGAGGGGAAAACTCCTGCAAACGTCATCTATGTTCCGGGGCGGCTGGTGAGTATTGTGGTGTAAGGTAGAGAGCCGTTCTTTTAATAACTCCAGCATCCTGCGTGGGGGTTGACGAATTTTTATTAAAATGCTACAACTAAAAACACAAGCTTTTGTCGAATTATGACCATAATTACATTCACACCAAAAGAAGTCACTAAGAACCTTCTCGCAGGACTCCCGGAGAGGGCTCGCAATATTGCTATTCATCGTTATGGCCTTGGGAAAAGTCCTCAAAAAAGGACGCTTGAGTCTATTGGTAAAGAATATGGCATTACGCGCGAACGAGTTCGTCAAATTGAGAATTTCGCACTAAAGACTATTAAAAATTCTACCGTTTATGAAAAAGAACAAAAGGCTATTACCGAGCTTCGTGAGGCGATTCTCAACCTCGGCGCTATTGTACCTGAGGAAGAGCTTCTCTCTGTAATTACAGATACACTTCAGCACCAGAATCATATTTCCTTCCTTCTTTCTCTTGGTGAGGAATTTGAGAAGAGGCGAGAAGATACACATTTTACACACCGCTGGAGTGTTGATGAAGATATAAGCAAGCGAGTGCATCAAGCACTCCACAGCCTGTACCAAGAACTTAAAGAGGATGATCTTATTAGTGAGGACGATATGATTGTACTTTTCTCTAAGAAACTCTCTGAGATTCCAAGTGCTTACAAAAAGAAAGATATCCTCAAGCGGTGGCTCGGACTTTCTCGCGTTATTGGCCGCAACCAACTTGGAGAGTGGGGGCTTACTTCTTCTCCAAATATTAAAGCTCGGGGCATTCGTGATTATGCATATTTGGTTATTAGGCAACATGGTTCTCCACTTCATTTCTCGGAAGTTGCCGGAGAGATTGAAAAGACTTTCAACCGTAAGGCACACACCGCGACATGTCATAATGAACTTATTAAAGACAAGGCTCGTTTTGCACTCGTAGGGCGTGGACTCTATGGCCTCACTGAATGGGGTTACTCAAATGGGGTTGTACGCGATGTTATTGCAAAAATCCTCAAAGAAGAGGGGCCTCTTCCAAAAGATGAGCTCATCAAAAAAATTCTTAAGGAGCGCTATGTAAAAGAAAACACAATTGTTGTAAATCTCCAAAATAAAAAGCACTTCAAAAAGGATAAAAAAGGAAATTATTATTTTGTTTAAAAGGTAAAAAACTATCCCGCAAGCGGGATAGTTTTTTTTATTTACTTATTCGTTGTCTCTTGCCTTATTCTGTTGTATTATTTTGAATATGGCTGCGGCTTTTCTTGCACAAACATTGGATTTCTTTATACAAAACATCATCTTTATGGCGCCCTTTTGGATTGCGCTCGGGCTTACGTATGTCCTTTGGCATGTCTGGATTTATTATGTCCGTGCTAAGTTTTTCTTTGAAAAAGAGTTTATCTTGCTTGAGATTAAATTACCTGAAGAAGTGCTTAAAACACCGCAAGCAATGGAAATTGTTCTTACAGGACTTCTACAAACAGCAGGGGAATCTACATGGTATGACCGCAGGATACTGGGAAAGGTGCGGGCATATTTTTCTCTTGAGCTTGTTTCTTTAGAGGGGGATGTAAAATTTTTTATTCGTACTGATAAATTTTTACAGCCGATTGTTGAGAATCAAATTTATTCGCAATACCCGAATGCGGAGGTCTTTGAGGTTCCTGATTACACATCCTCTGTTCCCTATAACATACAAGGGAAGGATGTCTGGAGCGTGTGGGGTACGGATTTTGTGCTTACAAAACCTGATGCGTATCCTATAAAGACATATATTGATTATGGGCTTGATAAATCGGTTCGCGATGACATTGAAAAAAATGACCCCATTACCCCGCTTCTTGAGTATCTGGGGAGCATGAGGACGGGGGAGCAGGCGTGGTACCAGATTCTTATTCGGGCCAACAAAGATGAGGACGATCTCACCACCTTTTGGGACAGGGATTGGAAGGGTGAGGGGCAGAAAACGATTGATGAGATTATGGCAAAGTATAAATATAGCCCCGAGGGGGATGAAGGAGAAGAGGAGAAGTCAAAGGGGATGCTTATGTCTCCGGGGGATAAGGTTGTTGTTGATGCAATTTATCGCTCTCTTACCAAGCATGCCTTTGATTGTGGGATGCGTGGTATTTATTTGGCGAAAAATGACCGCTTCCGTCCTCAAAATATTCCGGGTCTTATGAGCGCCGTTAAACAGTTTAGTGCTCCCAACTTAAACGGGTTTAAACCAAACATGAAAACACTTACTGACAAGAATTACCCGTGGCAGGACTACAAAGACATCCGTGTTAATTTGAGAAAATTAAAACTCTTTGATGCATATCGCCGGCGTTCATATTTTTTTTCTCCTTATGAGAGAAAACCTTTTGTTTTGACCACAGAGGAGCTCGCAACAATTTACCACTTCCCGGGAGGTGTCGCACAAACGCCAACATTTGGAAGGATTGGTTCGCGCAAAGCAGAACCGCCTGTCAACCTTCCTATTGGTGGCTAGTAAAGATGAGTCCCGTTAGAGGTCTCGAGCACAAGAGATATGAATAGATATAAAAAAAAACAGTATTATAACAATAATCAAGTAAAGAGCGATACCCTATGTGTTTTCGCACTCTACCTCTAACGGGATGAACATCTCTTTTGAAGAAAATGCAGAGGTGACGAATGCACTGCGTAGATTCTCTCGTAGAATCCGGGCGAGTTCACCAAAGAAAAAAATTACGATAGGGATTATTGTATTTCTTTTTTTCTATGTGTTGTTTGTACGAGCACCGTTTGGTTTTCCTTTAGGAGAGGCCATTGGTATTCCCAAAGGAACAACACTGAAAGAAGCATCACTCTTACTCCATGAGCGCAAAGCTATCTCGTCTCCCTTTCTTTTTAAAGGACTTGTTATTCTTTTGCGGGGAGAGGGCGGGCTTATCTCAGGAGATTATTATTTGAGAGAGCCGGAGGGAGTTTTCTCGCTTGCCAGACGTTTTACGCAAGGTCTTTATGGTCTTGCTCCAATAAAAGTCCTTCTCCCTGAGGGGGCAACGATAGAAGAGATGGCCGCTATTCTTAGCGAAACATACCCTCGTTTTAACGCCAATCACTTCAAGCTTTTAGCGAAAGATAAGGAGGGGTATCTTTTCCCTGATACGTATCTTTTTTTCCCTAATGTTGAGGCATCACAAGTTTATAATGAGCTCCGAGACACGTTTACCATAAAGATTAAGGAAATTCAGGATGAGGTTGATGCTTTCGGCAAACCTCTTGAGGATGTTGTGATTATGGCCTCACTCCTTGAGGAGGAGGCGCGAACACAAGAAACAAGAAGAATGATTGCGGGTATTCTCTGGGACAGACTTAGGATTGGTATGGCGCTTCAGGTAGATGCTGTTTTCCCATACATTATCGGTAAGAATACCTTTGAAGTAACCCTTGAAGACCTAGAGTTTGATTCTCCGTATAATACCTATAAATACCCAGGCCTTCCTCCCGCACCAATAACAAACCCGGGGCTAGATTCACTACGCGCGGCGGTAAATCCTACTCCTTCGCCCTATCTCTTTTATCTCTCAGACATTGATGGTAATCTCCATTATGCGCGCACCTTTGAAGAGCATAAACAAAACAAAGCGCGTTATCTGCGGTAAGTTGATGTAGAAATACATAATCTTATAATCTGCAGATTATAAGATTATGTATTGAGCACACCTTTCTTTTACGAGGAGACAAGATCCTCAGGTGGGGGTCTTGAAGGTAAACTCCTCGGGGATATATTTTATAAACATCTTGTTATAGTAATCATATGGTAGATATCGCACATAAAAAAGTATTTGTCGCCCTCTCAGGAGGGGTTGATTCTTCTGTCTCGGCGGGACTTCTGAAAGGAGATGGCTATGAAGTCACTGGTGTCTTTATGAATGTATGGCAACCAGATTTTTTAGAGTGCAGCAGGGGAGACGATAGGCGCGAGGCAATGCGCGCAGCGGCGCACCTCGGCATACCTTTTTTAGTTTTTGATTTTGAGGATGCTTATAAAGAACACGTGGTTGATTATATGGTGAGTGAATATAAAAAAGGACGAACACCTAATCCGGATGTTATGTGCAATAAATATATTAAGTTTGGACTTTTTTATAATAAAGCGCGAGAGATGGGGGCTGATTACATTGCTACCGGGCACTATGCACGAACCACCAAAGAAGGAGCTTTGCTTCGCGGTGTGGATAGTGAGAAAGACCAGTCTTATTTTCTTTGGGCGGTTAAAAGTGACCAACTCTCCCACACACTCTTTCCTGTTGGTGGTTATACAAAAAAAGAGGTGCGCACTATGGCGCGTATGTATGCCCTCCCGAATGCGAGCCGTAAGGAGAGTCAAGGGGTCTGTTTTATTGGAGAGTTTGATATGAAAAAGTTTCTTTCACACTATATCCCGAAGAGAGAGGGAAGCGTACTTAATGAAGAAGGCGAGGCAATAGGATGGCATGAAGGAGCTTTCTTCCTAACACTTGGCCAACGGCATGGGTTTACCATTACTCAAAAAACTCCCAACGAAACTCCTTACTATATTGTAAAGAAGGATATAGAAAACAATACTATTACCGTCTTACATAAAAAGGACCAAAAAGCATACGCACAAAAAAAGGTCGCGTTAGAAGGAGTGAGTTTTATCTCTGGTATGACACCATTACTCTCCCAAGGGTATCGTGCGCGAGTGAGATATCGCCAACCGCTCCAAGATTGCTTCCTAGAAGAAGGGATCGATGGCTCGTATACTGTTATTTTTAATGAGCCTCAAATTACCATTTCAGAGGGGCAATCGGTTGTTTTCTATGATGGAGAGACTTGTCTTGGAGGGGGGATTATTACTTAATAAAAAAAGAGGTATTTTCTTTTTGGTTAAGCTGATAGAATAAAGATATGAAAAACACGGGTTTAAGGAAAGTGTCCCGTGTCATCGTGTTGTTGTATAAAGAAGCCCCCTTTCTTAGTTTGGAGTTTTTATGAGGTATATTTTTTCAGGAGCACTCGTAGTATTTTTTCTCGGAGGTTTTTATTTTGGTACACTATTAGGAAAGCCATCCGAGAACCCTCAAGAGAAAATGTCCTTGGAGAAAAAGAGTGAGATGAGTAATGAACAAGAAGTAACTATGAATATCACAAGTAGAGCGTTTAAAGAAAATGAAACCATTCCCGTGAAATACACATGTGATGGTGAGAATAGCAATCCACCACTTTCTTTTGAAGGTGTTCCTAAAAATACAAAATCACTCGCGCTGGTGGTGGATGACCCGGATATCCCTGAGAGTGTTAAGAACGACAGAGGAATTGAGGTGTTTGACCACTGGGTTGTGTTTGGCATTCCCCCGGAGACAACAACACTCAAAGAAGGAGCGATACCTCCCGGTAGTGAGGGGCAAAACTCTGCCGGCAAGAGTGAGTATATGGGTCCGTGTCCACCCGATGGTGAACATCGTTATTTTTTTAAACTTTATGCACTTGATGTGCCGGTAAATTTACCCCCTCAAGCTACCAAAGAAGACTTGGAAGAGATGATGGCGGGACACATTTTGGATAAGGCAGAGCTCATCGGACTCTACAACAGGCAATAAGATTAAAATAAAGAGAGAAACCTTACAGTGCACTTTGAAGTGCAACATTAAAAAAACATAACCGCCAGTGTATCTCCTCCATTTTACCCTGAGTTGAATGGAGCAACTTCTCTTGACGGAGAAGTTGCTCTCCTCTATTATCTAAGCTAGACAACTATAACCTTCAGGAGGGTTGTTATGATAGAGAAATGGTTTGATGGCTTAGTACGGGCTACTGATTTTACCGATGAAAGTGATAAACAAGACTACGTTAAGCCCCTAGGGGTTTTCCTCGTTGCTTTTCTTGCCGGCGCGGTTTTATTCAAGATACATGCCGTCGTAGGTGTACTAATAATAGCAACGTTCTTCATGTGTGCCTTCTTTGCATATACTCTGCCGGCGCACTTGAAAAAGAAAGAATTAGCTGGACTCCTCGGAATTCTTGCTTCTGGTCTTTTTATAGGAGTCATTAGCCGTGAGTTTTCAACGCTCTTTTTTGCCTTCATATTTAGTACTCTTTTTGGGCTTGCTGTTCTCAGTCAGTTTCGAGATATTAAGGTATGGTTCCATGAGAATACAGGCTTTGCTTTTACAGAGGGCCCGTCGCTTCTTTTTTGGGGCGTCGGAGGGAGTTTTATACTCTCTTTCTTCCTTATCGTGCTTTTCCTCTGAAAGGAGGGTCATGGAAGCCGCCGTGTCATACACGGCGGCTTTTTCTTTGTCATCATAAAATATGTTACCATAGAGTAATTATGGCTGGCTTTTATAAACCGCACAGAAATCCAAACTGGAACTATGGTGGAGAGAGATGGCGTCTCTCTCGCTCAAAAATAGACCTCTTTAAGTCGTGTCCTAGGTGCTTCTATATAGATAATAAGCTGGGCACGGCACGTCCTGCGGGTTTTCCTTTCAACTTAAACTCCGCCGTTGACCACCTCCTTAAAAAAGAATTTGATATTCATCGAGCAAAGGGCGCTCCACACCCCTTGATGAAAGAATATGGCATAGACGCGGTACCCTACAGCCATGAAAAAATGGATGAATGGCGTGATAATTTTAAAGGTGTCTCATGTTTTCATACACCAACGGGATTTAATGTTTTTGGTGCGGTTGATGACATATGGGTTAACCCGGAAGGAGAGCTTATTGTCGTTGACTACAAGGCAACGAGCAAGGAAGAGGCACCGACACTAGACGCGCCATGGCAGGATGGCTACAAGCGGCAAATGGAAATCTATCAGTGGCTTCTGCGTTGTAATGGGTTTAAGGTTTCTGACACCGGTTATTTTGTATATGCAAACGGGAGAAGAGATACAGAAGCTTTTGATGGGAAGCTGGAATTTGATGTTGAGGTTATCCCTTATAGAGGAGGTGATTCCTGGGTGGAGGAAGCTTTACTCTCTATTAAGAAAACACTTGAGCAAGAAGATATACCAGACGCACATCCGGAGTGTGAGTATTGCATGTATCGTAACGCGATCAAAGAATCTACTAAGAAGCACGAAGCGAAGAAGAAAGATACGAAACAAAAAGAAAATACATCTCTCTTTTAGCTATGAAAGACAAGGGCGAAAAAATGTATATGATTCATGATGAGGTTTTAAACCTGACAGAATCCCCACTCTATAAAGAAAGGGTCAACAATAAAGTTTTTCCTGTTATTGGTGAAGGAAGTCACGATGCTAAGATTATGTTTATCGGAGAGGCGCCAGGGCGCAATGAAGCAGCGACAGGAAGGCCGTTTTGCGGAGCTTCGGGGAAAATTTTAGACGAATTACTCGCTGACGTTAATCTTGTACGGGAAAGTGTTTACATCACGAATATTGTAAAAGACCGCCCTCCTCAGAACCGTGACCCTTCTCTGAACGAGATTGAATTATATGCTCCCTTTCTTGACAGGCAGATAGAGATTATAGAACCACAGGTTATTGCAACGCTGGGACGCTACGCGATGGAGTATGTTATGCGCCGGTATAGCCTTCTAGATGATAGTGCGCCAATTAGCATTAACCACGGAAAAGTATTTGAAACAAAAATGAACTATGGAAGCGTAAAAGTTATACCCTTGTACCATCCTGCGGTTGCGATTTATAATAATAAGACAAAGGAAACCCTGTTTGAGGATTTCAAAAAGCTTATAAGTTTAATAAAATAATTATATTTTAGTGTATGAAAAAACAAGATTACTTCCTCTACTCTGGCATTGTGTTTGTCATTGCCGCGCTTTTGCATGCGACACGGATTTTTAATGAATGGGCGCTCACGCTTGGTCCGTGGGATGTTCCCCTGTGGCTTTCTTGGGTGGCTGTTGTAATTGCCATTTTCTTGGCGTATCATGCGTTTCAGCTCAAATAAGAATGGGTAAACTTAATGTAAAAGGGTTTGCGCTTGCCTTTGGAATCATTACTGGAATCTGGATGTTTGCGCTCGCACTTCTCTCGCTGTGGAGCGGGTGGGGAAGGGAGCTTGTCTTTCTTTACAGCTCGCTTTTCCTCGGTTATGGAACAAGTATAGGAGGTGCGATTATTGGATTTGTGTGGGGAGTTATCTATGGAGGAATTTTCGGCTTTCTAATTGCATGGCTTTACAATGCATTTGTGAAATAAGAAAAAGAAAAAACCCCGCTTGTGCGGGGTTTTCCTTTTCTGTCTTATAGTAATGAGACAAAAAAGGATATAATGGAAGCGAATACAGAAAGGATAAGCAGAAAAATAGCTAGCCCTCCTATCACCGCAGAGATGAGACATATCCATGTCAACACCGGATCCGTTATAGCTGCCTCCATGAGTGCCATTTGATGTGCAATCCGAGGAGCTCTTTGCTCAAGAAAAAACTCCGTCATAAGGTGCACCACAACAGCGAAGAACGCCACGAGCGCAAAGCACCACCAGTATTGGCTAAAAAATTCCATCACACACCTCCTTTTTAGTTTGTGGAATTATTTTGAGGAACAAGAAACACAAAACACCGAGCACCAAAGAAAATAACACAAGCGTATCTGCACCTACTTCATTTCCCTGGGACGATTCCCATAAGGAAACAAGAAAGGTGAAAATCGCTAAAAAACCTGCCGTCACGCCGAATGTTGCGAGTGTCGCAGTTAAAACCGCAAAGACAAGGGTACTCCAGAAGTTTTTTTGCTGACCTTGATCTTGAATCTTCATATCTTTCCTCCGTACAAGTCTTGAGAAAAGATATCATAAAGGAGATTTTTGTCAATGATGGCTAGTATTTTAAAAGGTGAGGAATGCTTCGCATACTAGTTCTGTGTGGTCACAAGTCACTAAGGATTTTTTTCGTACTATGTACTCAAAAATCCAAAGTGCTCGTTGACCTCGGCTCGCCTGTGCATTTTGTGCACTATGGCTCCGCCTTCACAAATTGCCGTAGGCAAAGCAGTTTGCCTACTCTCCTCAATTTATGACCCCACGGGAAATTGATTTTCCTTCCAGGGAAAATCCCGCGGAAGTCTCCTCCCAGACTTCCGTTCAATTCCCTAGACCTAAATTAAAATACTAACCAAAAATGGCTAGTATTTTAATTCATGTGACCCCACGGGGAATTGAACCCCGGTTTCATCCGTGAGAGGGATGTGTCCTAGCCGCTAGACGATGGGGCCTCTAAAGTATTCTTCACCTCACTTGGAAGCTTAGCTTCCAAGTGAGGTTTTGTAGGAAAAAATGCTTGGGCAAATCCTTAAAGTATTCTCGTTGTAGGCGAACGCTCAGGGATTGCTGATTTCTTCTGTTTCTTCTAAAAGGCTTATGTGTATAAGCTGTTTAGAATAGGAAAATTCTAACACATTTCTATAAAAAAGATAGCTCTTTATAACTTCCCCACACAGACATTCTGATATTCTTAAGAATATCAGAATGTCTGTGTCGCTCTACATACTGCTCCACTCTCATCACCCCCCACATTATATATTTATGTATAAATATATAATTGAAAAAAGAGAGGAAGGAAGGGGAGTGGGCGACATGTATCTTGACGCAGAGAGGGTGTGAGTATGGCATAATGGTAGATATGAAAAATGAAGACGACATCCTTCTTGTAGATAAGCCCTCCGGGATGACTTCGTTTGATGTGATTCGTGCTTTGCGTACAAAGCTCTCCACTAAAAAAATGGGGCACGCCCCGAAATCCCTCCGGATGGGGCACGCCCCGAAATCCCTCCGGATGGGGCACGCCCCAAAATCCCTCCGGATGGGGCACGCAGGCACGTTGGATCCGCTTGCGACAGGACTTTTAATTATTGGTGTGGGCGAAGGGACAAAGAAAATGAGCGAGTTTTTAAAATTGCCGAAAGAGTATGAAGCGGAGATTATGCTGGGAGTGCAAACAGATACAGGCGATACTGACGGGAAAGTGATACAAGAAACTCCAGTAGCAGAGATTCAGAAAGAGACAATACAAGACGCCCTTCTTTCACTTGTCGGCGATATTGATTTGCCCGTCCCTCTCTACTCTGCCGTTAAGCAGAAAGGTAAGCCACTCTACTGGCGTGTGCGAAGGGGTGAAGAGGTAATTCCACCTGTGAAAACAATGCATGTAGAAAATGTAGAGCTTATGGGCGTCTCTTACGAAGAAGGACGTATACGTATTCAAGCGCGAATGAATGTTGGAAGCGGGACATACATCCGCTCTCTTGCCGAAGAGCTCGGTCGGATACTTGGGTTTCCCGCGACCATCTCAGCACTTCGTCGTACACGGATAGGAGAATATTCTATTCATGATGCGCAGTCATTAGAAGAGGTATCAGTATGAGAAAACAGCTTTCACATACATTTTACGCCAGAGACGCGGAAAAGGTAGCCCGGGAGCTTTTAGGAAAATATCTATGCATACAAAATGCAAATGGTTCTACAAAACGATATGTGATATGGGAAACCGAAGGCTATGTTGGTCCGCAAGACAAGGCAAGCCAAGCCTATGGAGGAAGAAAGACACCGCGCAATGAGGTGATGTTTGGAAAGGCAGGATACTGGTATGTGTATTTTACCTATGGAATGCATCATATGGTAAATATTATTACTGACAAAGAGGGCTATCCTTCTGCCGTCTTACTTCGGGGGGTGGGAGAGTGGGATGGTCCGGGGAAACTCACTCGGGCGCTTGGCATTGATAAAGATTACAACAAAAAACCTGCTACAAAAAAAAGCGGTATGTGGATTGAAGAGTCGGGGATTATTGTTCCTAAAAAAGAAATAAAGAAAACTCCACGCATTGGCATACCGAGAGCAGAGGAGTGGGTAGAGAAACCGCTTCGCTTTGTGTGGGAAGAATTCAAGCAGGGAAAATAAATTCCTCTCTTTCAGTATTTTATTTCACTTAGGAGCGCTCACTTGGGAGCTTCGCTCCCAAGTGAGAGAGAATGTTCAACATCGGATGTTGAACACTTCTATTTCAGTATTTTGCAAAATACTGAAATAGAAACGAAGGAGATAAAAATGTGCAAAGTCCGACTTTGCACATTTTCGCTTGATGCACTTTAAAAGTGCATCAAGCGAGTAGGGATAAAAAAAACGAGGACGGATGTCCTCGTTGTAGGTTAAAAAATCACTGGATGGAGAGAGAAAATTGTACTCCTCCTCTTTCCATTTTCTGAGCCATCTCCTTGATGGCTTTAATGTCGCCGACCCACTCTCTTCCAATTCGGCCGGCAATTACTCGCTTCACTGCGTTGTCCCATGTCCTTCCTTTGACTTGGGATTTCCATCTCAGTGCTTTCACTGCCAACTCCTCAACTTTATAGTCGGGGAGTTTTTGTTCCTTTATCGCCTTGACTCGTAATCTCATAGAGGCTTCCTCGTGCAGAAGTCTGTAAAGAGGGTATCATAAAATATATAAATGTCAAGCAACCGGACATTCCCTGTGTCCGGGTGCTTTACCCCCGTGTTATACTTCCGAAGTATAACACGGGGGTAAACGGTTCATCCCGCCATGGCGGGATGAACCGTTTATTAAAAAACAGGACCCCTTACAAACCTTAAAAAAGTGATTCAACAACTTCTTTTACGTCTGTTCCATCAGCCTTGCCTTTAAGCTCTGCCATAACAGCGCCAATGAGTTTACCCATCTGTGTTTTATCCTCCACACCAAGCTCGGCTTTTTTTGCCTCTGCGACGGGGAGTATCTCATCTTTCCCCATCATCTGTGGCAGGAAGGTTTCAAGGTAGGTAAGTTCCGCCTCTTCGTGCCCCACCAAATCATCTCGCCCACCTTCTTTAAATTGCGCGATAGACTCTTTTCTCTGTTTTGCCATTCTTTGCACTACAACAAGTGCCTCATCATCAGAAAGGAGGGTGTCGGGCTTCTTACCCTTAGCGATTGCCTCATTGGTAAGTGCCGCGGAGAGATTTCGCGCATAGGAGAGGCGCTCGGATTCCCGTGCTTTCATTGCCTCGGTAATTTCTTGCTTTATTTTTTCGTGAATCATATAGGGTATAGTATACGGCATAGTGTACTCTCTGTCATTCCTCATTTTGCATGTTATACTGGAGAGTAATGGAAATAAAACCACTTTTTCTCACCACTATTTTCCAGCAAAAAAGAACATTAGATCTGCTTCTTGAAGAAAGCAAAACGAGCAGTTCGTTTTATCTCTTTCTTGTTGCTTCCGCTTTTTTAACCACTCTCGGGCTTCTCTTAAACAACCCTGTCATCATTATAGGAGGTATGCTTGTTGCCCCGCTCCTTTTCCCCGTATTTCTTGTTGGTATGGGGGTCTCTATCTCAAGTAGATCCATTATCAAACGCGCGGGGATTGTTATTATAAAGTCGGTGACAATTATTATCGGGGTTTCTTTTGTAACAGCTTTTTTACTTGATACGCGTGAGATTACGGAGCAAATTGCATATGCAACAAATGCTAATTTGCTCTATGCTCTTGCCGCATTTGCCGCAGGCGTTGTCGGAGCCTTTTCTTGGGCGAAGCAAAACATTTTAACAAATATTCCCGCAATTGCCATTACCGTTGCGCTCATTCCACCACTTGCATCAACCGGTATTGCGCTTTCTCTTTTTTCACGAGAGGTGTTGGCAGGCGGTATTACGTTATTTCTCATTAATATTGTTGGTATTGTTGCCGCGGCAGTAATTGTTTTTTCACTTTTTGGTTATTCTCGTATTCAGAAGGTAGCTGAGCAAAAAGTTAAAACGGAAGAGCAAAAAGAAAAGAATCAAGAAGCAGAAGAGCAAAAAGAAAAGAATCAATAATTTTTTTAATATTATATTTCATGAGTGAAGGAGTATCATGGTCCTCGCAAACCCTCTCGCGCATAACACAAAAACTCTCGGTAGATTTTAAAAAAGGGCTTTCCGACGAAGAAGTGTTAGCGCGCCAAAAGCGAGATGGCAAAAATACCTTTTCTTCGGAAAAAGGAAGCAGGTTTTTTTCTCTTGTTGCTAAACAGCTTAAAAACCCCCTTGTCCTCATTCTTTTTATTGCGGGCACGGTAACTTTTTTCCTGAGCGCATATGTGGACACCATTGTTATTGCCATTGCGCTTATTATTAACATTGCTGTTGACCTTTTTCAGCGGGGGCGAGCATCTCGGGCATTTCAAAAATTAAAAAGTTCACAAAAGAAGTATGCAGTTGCTCTTCGTGGAGAAAGAAAGGTGACACTCCCCGCACAAGAGCTTGTGCGGGGAGATATTATTTTTCTTAATGCGGGGGCTGCTGTTCCTGCAGACGCACGGCTTATCTCCTGCAATTCATTTCGCGTTAATGAGGCGACATTAACCGGAGAGTGGATTGATGTTGAAAAGGACGCGAGCAAAGAAATTAAAAGTACGACGATAAGTGAGCAAGTGAACATGGTGTGGATGGGTACGCTTGTTTCAAACGGAGAAGCCACGGCGGTTGTTGTTGAGACGGGAGAAGGCACACAACTCGGCTCCATTGCAGAGAGTCTTAAGGGGGTAGAGGAGGAAGACACGCCTCTGCAACGCACCATCAGAAAGCTCGGACATTTTATCGCTTTCATCATTCTTGCCGTCATTGCCTTCCTTACTCTCTTTGGAATTGTTGCGGGTAATCCTGTAGGAGAAATGCTCTTACTCGCCGTTGCTGTTGCTGTTGCTGCCATTCCTGAGGGGTTGCCAGCCGCGGTGACCGTTGTTCTTGCGCTTGGTATGGAGCGCATTCTTAGTAAAAAAGGATTGGTGCGGAATCTGCTTGCCGCCGAAACACTAGGCAGTACCACCATTATCCTTACCGACAAAACGGGGACCTTAACGAAGGCTACTATGCAACTGCGAAGTGTTGCTACTAAAGCACATGTTGACGAAGCTCGTGAGGAAAATCTTGGAAACTCCCTCACTCTTTTTGACGAAGACGAAAGGCATGTTCTTAGCATGGCAGTGCGGGCATCTGATGCTTTTATTGAAAAAGAAAAAGACGAAAGAACAGGCCTTCCGTCCGTATCGGGTCGTCCAATTGAAAAAGCCATCGTTGAAGCAGGTATTTTTTCAGGTCTTAACCAAGAAGCATTACTCTCTCGTGCACCACAGATTGCTTTTAAGCCCTTCTCTTCAGCAGAAGCCCACTCTATTTCGGTACATAAAAAAGGAGAGAGTATTGAGCTTGTGGTTGTCGGCGCTCCTGAAAAGGTATTAGAACAATCAAAGGAAATACTTGTGGAAGGCAAAATGTTTCCCCTTGGTGTAGACGAGCGAAAAAAACTCGTCTCTTTTCAGGAGCGCCTCAGTGCCGACGGCGCACGTCTGGTTGCTGTTGGTTTTACAGAAAAAAAGAACAGCGGTTTATCAGAAAAAAAACTTAAAGAATATATCCAGGAAGGAATTGTATTTGGAGGCTTTTTGGTTTTTGATGATCCTATCCGTAAAGATGTTCCTCTCTCAATTAAAACGGCGCAAGAGTCCGGTATTCGTATTGTTATGATAACAGGGGATCATCCAGCAACGGCGCTTCGCATTGCATCGCAGGTTGGTATAACCCGCGGAAACAACAAGGTTCTCACAGGAGCGGAGATTGAAGCGCTCTCTGACAAAGCTTTGCTTTATGAGATTTCAAAAA
Organism: Minisyncoccota bacterium; assembly: GCA_040879685.1. Taxonomy (GTDB): domain Bacteria; phylum Patescibacteriota; class Minisyncoccia; order Phycocordibacterales; family UBA2135; genus JBBDJW01. Next base: position 24,213 of record JBBDJW010000006.1, read on the forward strand.
CAAATGTTTTTGCTCGTGTTGCGCCACAGCAAAAACTTCGCATGGTCCGACTTTTGAAAGGGCAAGGAGAGGTTGTAGCCATGACAGGCGATGGCATTAACGATGCTCCCGCACTGCGCAATGCCGATATCGGAATTTCACTTGAGAGTGGCACTGATGTTGCTAAAGAAGCGGCGGACCTTATTCTTCTCGGAAATGGGTTTGCCATTATTATATCGGCGATTGAGGAAGGAAGGCGTATTATTGATAATCTTAAAAAAATTACCGCCTACCTTCTCTCTACGGGATTTAGTGAAATCGCACTCGTTGGCGGCGCCTTACTTATTAGTGCCCCTCTCCCGCTTCTTCCAGCTCAAATCCTTTGGGTAAATATCGTTAGCGAAGGTTTTATGAACTTTGCCTTTGCCTTTGAACCAAAAGAGCGTGATATTATGAAGCGCAATCCAAAGATTGTTAAAAGCACCATCATTACTCCAGAACTCAAGCGGCTCATTATTATTATCGGCACTGTATCGGGCGCGTTTCTCATTACTCTTTATCTGGCGCTTTCACAATTTTCTCTTGCAATAGAAGAGATTCGTACCGTTATGTTTGTTGCTCTCTCTGCCGTTTCTATTTTCTTTAGCTTCTCTCTTAAAAATATTCATGAACCAATTTGGAAAATTCCTCTCTTCTCTAACCGTTACCTTCTCGGCGCTTTAGGAATGAGTTTCCTTTTTCTTTTTGGAGCATTACTGCTTCCACCGCTACAGCAACTACTTTCTCTTGAAGCGCTCCCTTTGCCACTTCTCGCTCTCTCCGTTGCTTTTGGACTTCTTAATCTTATCCTTATAGAAATTACAAAATATTTTGTTTTTCGTAGAAGTGTGTAGGGGTATGATACACTATATGTATGGAACTTATTTCTCTTATTGTCGCAGTTATTGTCGGGGCTCTTGTCGGGGGCGTTGTTTTTTGGTTGTTGGGTAGTAGAGAAAAAGGAAGTGAGACAAGCTTTGCTCTTCTTGAACAACAACTCAAAAACCTGCAAGATACGACCCATGCTATGGAGCAAAAAATGGGAGAATCTACACGCCATATGCATGACTCTGTCGCACGGCAGTTTAGTGAATCACAAAAAGTTATCCGTGATACAAACGAGCAAATGGTGCGTCACTTAACCGAAGTTGCGCAAGGGGTGAGCGAGACGCGCGAATCAAGCAAACAGGTCTTTACTATTGCCGAACAGCTTAAAAATTTGGAAAAAGTTCTTCTCCACCAAAAACAAAGAGGAAGCCTTGGTGAGGCCAGCTTAGAACTTGTGCTCTCAAACATTCTCCCTGCAACCGCTTATAAACTGCAGTATCAATTTAAAGACGGTACTGTGGTGGACGCCGTCATCTTAACAAAAGAAGGAATTATACCCGTTGATGCAAAGTTTTCTCTTGATAATTACAATCGTATTACGGCCGAAGAAAAGAAAGATGCACGGAAGGTGCTTGAAAAAGAGTTTAAAAATGACTTAAAAAAGAGAATTGATGAAACAGCTAAATACATAAAACCAAATGAAGGAACATTGCCGTTTGCCATTATGTATATCCCTGCTGAAGGAATCTACTATGATCTCTTGGTAAATGAAGTAGGGGCGGTTAAGGTGAATACTCGAAGTCTTATTGACTATGCGTATACTGACAAAAATGTCATTATTGTCTCTCCAACAACCTTCTCTGCGTATTTGCAGTCTGTCCTTTATGGATTCCGTGCTTTTAAAATTGAAGAGTCGGCAAAAGAAATTGGCAAACGAGTGGAAATGCTCTTGCGTCATATGAAGCAGTATAACGAGTATTTTTATAAGGTGGGAAACTCTTTAGGAACAACAGTTAATCACTACAGGGCGGCCAACAAAGAATTGGGTAAAATTGATAAAGATGTTTTAAAAATAACGGGCGAGGGAATGGATGTTGAACACATTACCCTTGACAAGCCGGACAATGAAGATTAAACTCTTACGGAGAAGGTGAGGCGGGGTTTCATAACAGGCATTCAGAAGGTTAGCCTGCCTCTCGCCTCCTTACTGCTTTGTTTTTACAAGAGGCAGAGAAAAAGAGAGGAAAGGGGATTAGGAGTTATTCCAAAAGCGACCTCCCCGTCATAGTTTGAAAAGGTCGTGAAATCACCAAACCTTACTGGTGTCCTGAAGTAGTAAATTCGGGACACCCTTTTCGTTTGCGTTTTTCTAAAAACAAGGTATACTAACCTTTTGTGAATTAACATATGGAAGAAGTGAAAAAAACAGTCCCTAAAGTTAAAGTTGCGGCGAGTAAAAAAGCACCCGCAAAGTCTGGTGTTGCCAAGGGAGCCGATCAAGAAAAAGCGGTTGCTAAAGGCGTGTCTAAAAAAGCTACAATGAAAGAGGCACCTGCTAAAAAAGCTACTCCTGAAAGGCATATTTTTTATATTATTGAAACAGGAGGAAAGCAGTATAAGGTTTTTCCTGGGGAGACACTTAAAATTGAAAAACTTCCCAATGTAAAGGTTGGAGAGAAAGTGGTGTTTGATAAGGTGCTTCTCGTTGATGATGGGAAGGAGACAAAAATCGGCGACCCGTATCTTAAGGGGGAAAAGCTTGAGGCAAAACTCGTTGAGGAAGGAAGAGGAAAGAAAATTGTTGTCATTCGTTTTAAAAATAAAACCCGTTACCATAAAAAATATGGTCACCGACAGCCGTTTGTAAAAGTAAAGATTACATAATAAAAAACTCCCCGCCAGATTAATGAGACGGGGAGTTTTTTATTACCTACAACAGTATGACATTCACCTTTCTGCACAGTCGGGCAATAATGTCATATTGTTTTTATTTAAGATATAAATAGAATTTGCTTAACAAAATACGTATTACGAAATACTACCTACTACCCTAGAGGACAAGTTCGTAGTCTATAAGCCTGCGTTCAACATTTACATTTTTTACCTTTATGTGCACCGCATCGCCAAGAGAATATTTTTTCTTTTTTCTTCTTCCGACAATGAAAAAGCCAGATTCGTCTAAAGAATAATAATCGTCATGTAAATCAGAAAGGCGGATCATTCCTTCAGAGAGTGTTTCATTTTCTCGTACAAACATTCCTCCTTCTGAGAAGCCGGTAATGGTACCCTTGCGTTCTTCTCCAATGTGCCTCTCCATATATTCTGTTTGTTTGTATTTGATAGACTCTCGCTCTGCTTGCGTTGCAAGGATTTCCATTTGTGTTGCATAGCGTGAGAGTGATTCATATTCCTGCAGTTCTTTTTCCGGAATTTTCTTGCCGGTAAGACAGCTGAACAAAAGCCGATGCACCATAATGTCAGGATAACGGCGGATAGGGGAGGTGAAGTGCGTATAGTAGGAGAGTGAGAGGCCGAAGTGCCCCGTATTTTTTGTGGAATAAATTGCCTTTGCCATACCCCTCAAAACTGCCATATTCACAAGTTCTTCGTGGGGAGTGTTTTTTACTGCACTTAGAATTTCATCTATTTCTTTCAAACCAAGCTCCCTCGTTTTTTTAGGAAGAGGATATTTAAGCGCTCGCAAAAGCACCAAAAGCTCCTGCATCTTGTCTTCATCAGGCACATCATGAACACGATAAACAAAAGTACTCTTCACGCGCTTGTCGTATTCAGACATAAATTGTGCCACCTTGTTGTTGGCAAGAATCATAAATTCTTCAATGAGCTTATGAGCCTCTAAGCGCTCTTTTTTAAAAATAGAGATTGGCTTGCCGTCCTTATCTAAAATGAAAGAAATTTCATCTTGTTCAAACTCAAGCGCCCCTCGTTCTTTGCGTCCTTCTTTGAGTTTTTTTGCAAGCGCGTTGAGGTGTGAGAGTTCTTCATAAAATATTCCCTCTTTCTTGTTGATTATTTTTTGTGCATCTTCATAAGAAAAGCGTTTTTTTGAATGAGTAACAGTTTTTCCAAACCATTTATTTACTACTTTTGCGTGTGGTGTCATTTCAAAAATGGCAGAGAAAGTAAGCTTATCTTCGTGGGGATTGAGGCTACAGAGGTCATTGGAGAGAACCTCAGGAAGCATGGGAATAGTGCGGTCTACCAAGTAAACCGAGGTTGTTGCAGTGCGGGCGTGTTTATCAATTGCGCTGCCAGGCTTTATAAAAAAAGAAGGATCAGCAATATGAATTCCTACTTCAAAATTTTCGTTTGGGAGTTTCTTTATTGAGAGCGCATCATCAAAATCCTTTGCCGTTTCAGGGTCAATGGTAAATGTTGCTACTTCTCGATACTCCCTCCGAGCTTTTATTTCTTGAGGAAGTATTCCGGGATAGCTCTTTTTAATTTCATCCGCTTCCTTAAGGGTTTCTCGTGAGAAAGTAAGTGCGAGTCCTTTATCAAGAATAATGGACTGGATTTCACTCTCGTGCACACCGGCCTTTCCAATGATGGTTGTAACTTTTCCGGATGGGCGTTTTTTTGGATCATTCCACTCGGAAAGCTCCACAAGTACGCGATCTCCTTCTTGTGCTCCGAGAAGGTCATGCGCTGCTACTAAAACGCGTGGATAGAAGCGATAATCATAGGGCTTTATGGTGTAGTCTTTGCTCTCAATGTCTTTTTCAATAGTTCCGACAAAATCAGTGCGAGCGCGAGAGAGAATCTCTGTTACCTTGCCGGTCGTTTTTCCTGTTTGAAGTACGCGCACACGGTCTTCATGCAGTGCAGTATTGAGGTTCTCAGGCCTTATTTCAATAGGAATATCATGCTCTTCATCAAAGAGTATTCCTCCGCGACGGCCCTTAAGCATAATGAGCCCCTCAAGAAATTTTTTTTCATTTTCACGCATATAATATTACCACTTGTAACATAAAATCTTTGATAGTGCTATCGCGCTTAGTTAGTTGCGATGGAGATATTGAGTACAGAGATACTTTCATGTATTTCGGTTTCCGGCATCTCGTCCTTGGTGTGTAGTGTTTGACGCTCTTACCAGCTTCTGTTATTATACCCATCATGTTAAAAATACGCCTACAGCGATTCGGCAAGAAAAACCAACCTACCTTTCGGGTGGTTTTGGTTGATTCTCGCCGTTCTTCCAAGAGCGGAAATTTTAAAGAAATCCTTGGCTCATTTCACCCCAGTGTTGGTGAGGCAAAAATGGACAAAGAGAGACTTCTTCATTGGATAGGAGAAGGGGCTCAACTTTCCGACCGAGTACACAACATGCTTGTAAAAGAGGGTATCATTTCCGCCCCGAAACGAGACGTCTCCTCAAAGAAGAATACTGCCCCTCAAGAAGGTGAGGGTGTGGAAACTGAAACTCATGGGGGAGAGAGTGCTGGAGAATCCCCACAAGCAGAAGAAAATATAGGTGTTGAGATTGTTGCCGAAACCTCTCCTGAAAATGCAGAAGCACCTGTTCTAACGGCTGTTGAAAAACCAAAAGACGAAACCCCACCAGAAGAAGAAAAGCAAAAAGAGCCAGAGGAGGAGAAAAAAGAAGAATCCCAAGAGACGGAGAACCCTGTAAAAAAGGATGAGACCGACGAAGTCGTAGCCAAAGTTGCTGAAGACTCAGAAAAGAAAGAAGTATAAGAAACGGACAT
>JBBDJW010000007.1:0-29153 GCA_040879685.1 Minisyncoccota bacterium
AGAGAGTTGGATTTGTTTTTCCATTCTCAATATTACTTACAAAACCACGGCTAACACCAAGTGACTTGGCGATATCACCTTGAGAAATATCTTTCTCAGTTCGGATACGTCTAAGATTTTCTCCCAGTTTTTTTGCCTCACTCTTCATAATTAGGAGTGTATCATAATGTTACTTTAAAAGATAACATTACAACAAAACCCACCTTGCTACGAATGTGGGTTTTGTAAAGCTAAAACGATAGTTCCTCGTGCTAGCTGTTAGATGCGGAGAGGGAGGGATTCGAACCCTCGGAGCCCGTAAAGGCTCAACACATTAGCAGTGTGCTCCATTCGACCACTCTGGCACCTCTCCGTTTTTTCTAGTTTATCAGTTTTTTAAAAGCTTCTCCTCCTTTATATCTTTTGATCTGCACCTCTCTTTAATAAGCTTCGTTTCTTGAAGGAAAGCTTTCTTGATAAACAATTTTCCAGGGGATGCCAGACCGTGTTGATTTGTTTTGCCCTTTATTGTGTCTTTCTAAACGCTTTACTATATCAGTTGTCGAGCCAATATAATACTTTTCGTTTTTTAGACTCTGCAATATATACGCACAATACATAAACATTCGACCGCCCCCCGCCAAAGGTGGTGGTCTGGCACCTCTCCAATACAAGCAATGTAGCATATTTTATCGGCCCGAGAAATGCCTTTTGAAATTACGCCTGCTCGTATATAATGAATAAAAATATATATTATTAAATAACGCACTAAGCATCTATGAAAAATATCCTTATTATTATCATCGTCGTGGTTGTCGCCCTTGTGGCAACACACTACATTTTCAGCACGAGCAATGAGCGTGTTGTGCAAGAAAACCTTGGTGAGCAAGTAAAAGAAGAAGATACGGCTGAGCAAGCACTCCCCTCACTTAATGAAGGAAGTAACGACCCTGCAACAAGTGAAGTAACCAACGAAGGCTCTGATGCGGCTGTCTCAAACACTATAGTAACCTACACCGCCGTGGGTTTTTCTCCCTCACCACTTACTATAAAGAAAGGCGACACGGTAACATTTGAAAATGAGAGTGGCCCTCTTATGTGGGTCGCCTCGGCACAGCACCCTACGCACACAGTATATCCCGAAAAAACAAGCTCTGACTGCCTTGGTTCTTCGTTTGACCAATGCGAGGGAGTCGGTGCAGGAAGGGGGTGGTCATTCACCTTTAATGAGGTTGGTGAGTGGGGGTACCATAATCACCTTCGCGCATCTCATTGGGGTCGCATTGTGGTAGAAGAGTAAACAAAAACATTCTGATATTCTTAAGAATATCAGAATAAAAAACCATGGGCACCACCAGAGACACCATCGTCCTTATTTTGCGCGTCGCACTCGCCTTCGCGTTTCTCTATCCGGCACTGGCAGGATTTATCTCGCCTCAAGATTGGGTTGGATACTTTCCTCTCTTTCTCTTAGACACCTTTCCGGAAATGACCTTACTGGTTGTTTTTGAGGTATTTGAGATTCTTCTCGCCCTCTGGATACTCTCTGGGTGGAAACCAATCCTCGCAAATAGCATTGCTGCTATCTCCTTGCTTCTTATCGTTGCCTTTAATCTCCCCCAAATAGCCATACTCTTCAGAGACATCCCACTTATAGGTATAGCTCTTGTACTCATCCTCCTTGAGAGAAATGCCCGCATAAATAGCTTGGAATAAGGGTTTTACACACCTCCTCTTACAAAAAAAAGTAACTTAGTATATAATTCTTACTACATTGGCATCGTTTATTAGTAAGCCAATAATATAGAGGATTTATGAGGAATTTAATTATTATAATCGTCATTGTCGTGATTGCCCTCCTTATCTGGATGTTCGCAAAACCGGCCTCAGATGAAACAACCCCCGAAGAGAACGGCACCGAAGTGGTAGAGGAGCAAGGTGCAGCAGTAGGTGATGCCGTCCTTAGTGACGAAGGCGCAGTGGAGGAAGGAGAAAAAACTCAATAATCCCTCCTTTATAACAAAACCCCCGACACAAAAGTGAGGGGGTTTTGTTATACTATATCTATGACACCAGAGACCTCTCTCTCAGAAGCGTTTCGCCTTACTGAAACGCAAAAGAGTGCCCTCACGCGATTAGGGCTTCTTAGTGTTCGCGACCTTCTCTTTCACTTCCCTTCACGCTATGTCGCCTCGCTCTCCGAAGGCACTCTGGGAGATCTTCAAGAAGGAGAACATGTGGTACTCTATGGCAAGGTAAGCAAACTTGAAGCAACAAAAGGTTTCCGCTCAAAAATCCCTATGGCAAAGGCGGTTTTTGAAGATGCTTCTGGTATAAAGATAAATCTTATATGGTTTCACCAACCTTATATAGCAAAAATGCTTCGTGACGGAGAGCGTCTTTATGTCACCGGAAAACTCACGCGAGATTCACGCGGTCTTGGTATGGCAAATCCTCACACAAGCAAAAGTGGAGTCTTTGAAAAAAAAGATAAGAACGGACCACTTTTTGAGGATAACCACAAGAATACTGAAAGCTACACGCCTCTCTATCCGGAAAGTAGGGGCATTACCTCTCGTTGGTTTTACTACACGCTTCAAAAAATATTTGCCGCCCATGTGCATGAGAAACTAGAGGACCCTCTCCCGAGCGCTCTTCTAAAAAAATATAATCTCCCTTCTCTCTCAAGCGCACTGGTGTGGCTTCACGCACCACGACGGCAATCCGATGCACAAGCGGCGCGCAAACGATTTGCCTTTGAAGAGATTTTTTTTATACAACTTGAACGGCAAAAGGCTCGTGGAGATTATCAAAAAAACGACGCATTTTCTATTTCTCCTGCCAAAAAAGATGTTGAAGAGTTTATACAACGCTTCCCTTTTACGCTTACGAATGCGCAAGAGAGTGCTGTTCATACCATCTTAAATGACTTTAAAAAGGGAATACCTATGTCACGTCTTCTTGAGGGTGATGTCGGCTCAGGAAAGACTGCCGTTGCCGCAATTACAAGTTATGCGGTGGTAATGTCGCGACCGCAAAAAGAAGATGGAGCGGGTGCACAAACATTTGGAAATCTCCAAACAGCTATTATGGCGCCAACAGAAATTCTCGCGCGGCAGCATTTCGAAGATTTTGTTCAATATTTTGAACACCTTCCTATTCAAGTTGGGCTTATTACCGGAAGCGGATGCAGAAAGTTTCCGTCAAAAGTAAATCCAAAAGAATCAACCCCCATATCCCGAGCACAACTTTTAAAGTGGGTTGCAAATGGAGAAATCCCCATTCTTATCGGGACGCACGCTCTTATACAAAAAAGTGTCTCCTTTAAACATCTTGCCTACACCATTATAGACGAGCAACATCGCTTCGGCACACGCCAGCGCGCAGAGCTTTCAAAAAAAGAAGGCTATGCGCCACACCTCTTGTCTATGAGTGCAACCCCTATCCCGCGTACACTTGCCCTTACCATCTATGGAGATCTGGACCTAACACTTTTAGATGAGATGCCAAAGGGAAGAAAGCCTGTTATAACCGAGGCAGTATTTGGTTCGGGAAAAGAGAAGGTGTATGAGCGAGCACACGAAGAACTCGCTGCGGGACGGCAACTTTATGTTATTTGCCCAAGGATTGAGGAGCCTGACGGAGCGAAGGAACGCGTTCTTCAAATGAAATCGACAAAAGAAGAGGCAGTGCGCCTTAAAAAAGAAGAATTTCCCAATGCGCGTATTGAAATTCTACACAGCAAAATAAAGCCAAAAGAAAAGGAGGAGATTATGCAAAGAATGCTCGGAGGCGAGATTGATATTCTTGTGGCAACTTCTGTAGTTGAAGTGGGCGTCAATATCCCTAATGCGACAACCATCATCATAGAAGGCGCAGAGCGTTTCGGTCTTGCACAACTCCACCAACTTCGTGGACGCGTTCTACGCAGTACGCATCAATCCTACTGCTTTCTTTTGAGTGAGAGTAAGAGTAAGGAAACAAAAGAGCGCATTAAGACGCTTGTTTCTGCAAAAAATGGTTTTGAACTTGCTGAGAAGGATTTACTGCTTCGGGGCGCAGGAGAACTTTCCGGTAAACGACAGTGGGGAATTTCAGATGTCGGGATGGAGGCGATACGAAATATAAAAATGGTTGAGGCGGCGCGCGAGGAGGCACAAACAATGCTTCACAAAGATCCTGAATTAAAAAAATTTCCACTCATCGCAAGACGAGTGGAAACCTTAAAAGAAAGAACATATTTTGAATGAAAACCACCGCACATCCTTTTGTCGGGTTGTGTAAAGATTGATGGGTTTTTTTTCGTTCCGTCAAACACAGATGGTTAGCCCCATGTGTATTTCTTCGGGATCTCCACGATGTGTCAAACGATACAGATGATCCGGCTCGCAGAAAAATCCTTCGCTAGAACCGGGAACATCAAGATCGGGTATTGACTGATTTGTTATTTTTTGAAAAATACCCGCGACAGTGTAGTTAAAAAGAACCTCATCAAAAATAAAGGCATATGTATCAGGGCTTCCTGACGGGGGAATACTCGTGACATTACGAACAATACTCTTTACCCGCGATAATGTCATTGTTTCACCATTACTACACCTGAGATATTCAAGTTTTTTCACTTCCACATACTTCCCGCCATGGATTTTCCCTTTGTTAAAACACCCACCGATAATGCTCGCCGTTTGTAAATGAGTTGCAATCGGTGCGGCAAAAACAGAGGTAAGCAGACAACGCCGGCCTGAGAGAAGAATGAATATTTGGGATGCAAGTCGCTTCGTTTCCTCTATCCCTGATTCATTAAGACGGTACCTTCCTTCTCCTGCCTTGAGTATAATGATTCGCTTCATAGAAAGCCTCTTTATAAGATGTGAATGAACTAAAATAGAGACTATCATGTACACTCTTTTTTGCAAGAAAAATAGAGAACAGAGTTGCGAGCCCTCCTTACCACAATGCCCAAAATTAAATTTTGGACATTTTGGAGAAACTGAAAATATCTGTCCGCCTCTCAGGACTTGAACCTGGAACCGCTGAGATATATTTTCAATATAAAAATTTCACTCGGGCAAAGTAAAAAGCAGTGTGCGCCCACCAGGACTTGAACCTGGAACCGCTGAGATATAAGCTCAGTGCTCTAACCAATTGAGCTATGGGCGCACACTGCTTTTTACTTTTTCTCGCTCATTATTATAAGCTCAGTGCTCTAACCAATTGAGCTAGGGGCGGACACATATTCCTAACTTTTCTACTCTTGGAACTACAAGCACCAGCTCTTTCATTTTATGATATACAGGAAAAACTAACAAAGTTCACACGAAATCCTTCCATTTTCAGCAGAAGGATTTCGTGTTACTTTTACTCTCCTTTTTCTTTCCTTTTTTTGGGAGTTATGCCATGTGCAATAAGCAATTTTTCAAACTCCGCATGCTCTATTGTTTCAACAGCGACGAGCTCTTCTGCAATCGCATCAAGCACCTTTTTATTATCCGAGAGAAGACGACGCACTTTAACAAGAAGCTCGTTTATTATTCGTGAGACTTCCGCGTCAATTTTAGCAGAAACCTCTTGGGAGTATTTTCCTGTGCGCACACCTGCTCCTCCATCAAAATATCTTCCTCCTTGTTCTTCATAGACAATTGGGCCAAGGCTGTCAGACATTCCATATTTCGTCACCATGTCGCGCGCAAGGGCCGAAGCAACTGAGAGATCGTTAGAAGGACCGGTCGTAATATTATCAAACAACATATCTTCGGCAACAAACCCGCCAAGCGAGACTGCAATGTCATCCAAAAACGATCGCTTTGACTGAAAGCGCCGCTCTTCATAAGGAAGTTTGAGTGTATAGCCACCTGCATGGCCGCGCGAGATAATGGAAATTTTATGTACCGGATCAGAAAACGGCAAAAGTGATGCCACCAGCGCATGTCCTGCCTCATGATAGGCGGTGATCTTCTTCTCCTCAGATGAAAGAAGGTGGCTTCTTCTCTCTGGGCCAAGCATGACTTTTTCAATTGATTGGATAAGGTCAAATTGCGTAATCTTTTTTCTCTCATCGCGCGCCGCTAAAATTGCCGCCTCATTAACTAACGACGAGAGATCTGCTCCGGAGAAGCCCGGGGTACGCTCAGCAATAATTTGAAAGTTTACATCCTCACCAAGCGGTTTTTTGCGAGCATGAATTCCGAGAATTTCCTCACGGTCTTTGAGGTCGGGAAGATCCAGAATCACGCGACGGTCAAACCTACCTGGGCGCAAAAGGGCGGGGTCAAGTACATCGGGCCTATTCGTAGCGGCAATAACAATGACCTTTTCATTCTGCTCAAAACCATCCATCTCAACCAAGATTTGATTTAAGGTCTGCTCACGCTCATCATTACCTCCTCCGACGCCGGTGCCACGCACGCGGCCAACCGCATCAATCTCATCTACAAAAATAATTGCGGGTGCTGCTTTTTTTGCCTCTTTGAAAAGGTCCCGCACGCGCGATGCACCGACACCAACAAACATCTCAACAAACTCTGAACCAGAAATTGAGAAGAAGGGAACCCTCGCTTCGCCTGCAATTGCGCGCGCCATTAATGTTTTACCAGTACCTGGTGCACCCATAAGGAGCATCCCTTTAGGGATGCGTGCTCCAATTTCAATAAATTTCTTTGGATTGCGAAGAAAATCAACAAACTCTTCAACTTCATGCTTTGCTTCTTTTACTCCCGCTATGTCTTTGAGAGTTACCCGCCCTACCTTATCATCAGGATGCGTAATGCGCGCCTTTGATTGCCCAAAGGTAAACGCTTGCATCCCCGCACCCTTTGCTTGTCGCGCGATAAACCAAAAAAGGATAACAATAAAGAGAATGGGAATAAGAAACGGCGCAATGTTAAGAAGAAAGAAGGTGAGTCCTGACGGCTTTTCAATAGTAATATCAATTGTGGCGAGATCTTCACTGGTGATACCGAATGTTGCGAGTGTTTGTGTGAGAGACTCTTCCGCCTCCTTGCGCGCCTCCTTCACAACCGCCTTCGGTTCTTCTTCTTCCTGTAAAGGCACGTCTTCTCCTTCAGATATATCGGCGGCTATATGCTCCTCCTCTTCTTCTACTTCTACTACTTCTTCTATTTTATAGCTCACTTTAAGCTTCTCGCCGGAGACGATAATGTGCGAGACGCGCTCGTGCATAATGTCTGCTGCGAGTGTGGTGAGAGAGATTTCTTCCGGCTTTTTTGTGTTCTCAACAATAAGAGAATAGCCCGTCACCAAAACGAGGAAGATAATAAGTGTACTTAAAAGGTTGCCCCAGAAATTATTCTTCTTTGAAGAGGAAACCTTTTTAACCCCTTTTTTTTTGCTTTTTTTGCTCTTTTTGAAGATATCCATGAGACATGATTGTACAATAAATTAAGCAAAACGAAAAGACCCCCGCCTATGGCGAGGGCCTTGGCAATAAAAAACCCCTTTGTAGAAAAACTAACAAAGGGGTGTTTGGTTTATCGCGCCAACCACGTGTTTCAGAGTGATCTTTCCACCCTGAGTGCGTAGCCGCGGGTTTGTATATCCTGTCGGGAAGACCAAGTGTCTTCTCCGTACATTGCCCGATTTTCCTTTATGCCCAGATTGCGGCTCAGATACTCCGCACCAATCCGCCATCTGTCAGAGAGTTTATAGGCAACTCCGGCACCGACGAGGTAACCAAAAGCGTATGAGCTTCTGGACTCTTTGAAGTCGGGGAAATGGGGTGAGGAACTTTGATAAAAACGCTTCACCTTGGCAGACGAGGCGCCGGCAAACACGTAAAGCAGGAGGTTGTCGTCTTCAAGAAACGTCATACCGACCTTACCCCGAAGATCCACTGTCGGACGAAAATCGAAAGATTGCTCCGACGTTTCGGTGTTCCACTGTTCTCTGCGCGTGTCAGAGGAAAATCCTGATTCAGTGGCGAGCTCAACCCCCCAGATGACCCGTGGGTCGGGGGTCCCGCCACGGTAGCCGACCTGAATCCCCCACGCGGAACCATCCCCTGAGAGCGTGTCGGCACTCTGGGAATTTTTTTCATCTGCCTCGACAGCGTTTATGGAAAGGCTAACATAGCCTCCTTTCCAGCCTGCCGTATCAGCGTTAGCGGCGAGGGGCGTCCCGCACAGAAAGACAAGAAATGTCACAAGTAAAAAGCGCGCTGTATCCATGGTGTACTCCTTATTTGAGGAACAAAAAATATGGCAAAAGCCACTGTGTCGCTAGTGGTAGTGTATCATATTACTTGACATTAGTCAAGTAATATTACTACCTTATTTTCTGTGGCAATACGATGAACGTTCTAGTACACTTTCTACTATGGCATTAGTCAGTAACAAAAAAGTATATTTTGACTTTGAGATTATTGAAAAAATTGAGGCGGGAATTGAGCTTTTAGGATTTGAAGTCAAGTCGCTCAAAGGTGGGCACGGTTCACTTGCGGGCTCCTATGTCATTATTCGTGGTGGTGAGGCTTTTTTAGTGGGAGCAACAATCCCACCTTATCAAGCGGGTAATACACCTTCCGGATACGACGAGGCACGACCACGCAAATTACTTTTAAACAAAAGAGAGATTGACGAGCTCGTTGGTGCTGAAAAAGGAAAGGGATTGACACTAGTGCCTCTGTCGTTGTATAATAAGGGCGGTAAAATAAAGATAGAAATTGCGGTTGCGCGAGGAAAGAAAAAACATGATAAGCGCGAAGCAATTAAAAAACGTGATACGGAACGCGACATCGGAAGAACTTTGAAAAATCGTTAATCGGTCATTCGGACTCTGGGCGGTATTCTGGCACCCAGCCCCTAGCATCTAGTTTCTAGCTCCTAGAGTGGGGATGATCGGCTTCGACAAAAAGAAACTTTTCTCTTGTGCAAGCAGAGCTCAAGTAACTCTCAAAAAGGCTTGAAAACAATACGTGCAAAAGCACGAAGCGTTGCTTCACCTTACGGTGGCAACCTATCCCTTGCATACGCGTAACCGCGTAAGTCCGCCTCTGGCGGGATAGCAAGCATCTCTTTCTTAATTTCTGATAGAGAAAGTAAGATGTCATATTTTCAGAATAGAAAGTCGTAACGCTTGATGCGTCTTTTGAAATCAATTAAGCTCGATGTAGTGGGGTTTGGAATACTTTTTACCCGCAACATTTAAATATAAAGTATTCTACGCTTGTAGATTCATTAGCAAAGCCTTTTTGCACGCGGGTTCGATTCCCGCCGTCTCCACAGATAAAACAAAGCCACCTTCGGGTGGTTTTTGTTTTATCTCTCGTAGGGTGGCGGGAATCGAACGGAAGTCTGGGAGGAGACTTCCGCGGGATTTTCCCTGGGAGGAAAATCGATTCCCGCCGTCTCCACAGATAAAACAAAGCCACCTTCGGGTGGTTTTTGTTTTATCTCTCGTAGGGTGGCGGGAATCGAACGGAAGTCTGGGAGGAGACTTCCGCGGGATTTTCCCTAGGAGGAAAATCGATTCCCGCCGTCTCCTCAATTTTTTTAATTAAGGGAAAGAAAATATTTCTACACAAAAATCTTTGAAGTACACTAGCTTTCCTCCATCCACCCCGGCGATAGAGTTTTTGTTGCATAAGAGAAGCTGATGTGGTATAATACGCGTGGATTAAAATTCAAGAACCAAACATTTGGAGGAAAAGTGGATATACAAGTCATCAATACTATCGTCGGATTGTTACTCATTGTGGGAGCCTTGTGGCTTTTTCTAAAGGTAAGAAGGGCGATGAAAAAACCAAAAAAAAGGCCTCTGTGGAGAGTACCGCATATCAATACCCACATTCTCTCTCCTGTAAGAGGGACGGTACTAGAGATTGGACTCGCAAAGGATGGAGTGAGGAAAATCCTTATACTACCAGACGGTGAAAAATCGTGGCGCCTCTACAACATTAACATTTACGGCGACCTCGTCTCCGACTAACTCCTGCCCCGACGCGCACACGCGTCGGGGCTTGTTTTTTTATACTTCCTTGCGTATATACCCACAATAGACACACAATATAGCTTCTCAAATGAAAAGCACGCTGTATATAAACACAGCGCGCTTTTTTCTTTACAAGAAGAAGTTATTTCTTCTTTGAAACCTTTGAGGTTTTCTTGGTTGCTTTTTTAGCAGCTTTTCGCTTTGCCATCAGCATAGGTTTTCCCAGGGAAAATACGGCCTTGCAATGCCTCCTCTCCTTGGCGTGAACCTTCACAACTCTTTTTTAGAGAAACGCGATGCAGAGACCACCAACATAAACGTTTCTTGAGCTTCTTCAAGCATATAGTTTTTATTTCAAAAAGAAAGATGTTGATAAGTTTATGTTTATCCCTTGGCTTCATTTTATGTCTTTCTTACTCTTACTCCTCTTTAACTAATTGTCCAGTAAGCGAATACTCATACCTTATCGTACGCTATAGCGTAGTATGGGGCGTAGGTTCTTATTGTGATAAAAAAATAAACACATATAACAATATAACCGTGCAATCAACAATATAAACATGCACTATATAACATGTAACACGAAGGATTAGACACTAACCCCGCATCACATAACCTACTTATCTACCAACAACTCAAAAGCTAAAAGTTGTAAGCTACAGGCTAAATTTGTATTGCCTTTTTGAGAGAATCCTGCTATAATCCTATCCACCAATGAGGGCTTTTGAGCCCTCATTTAAAAGGAAAATCATACTTTGATAGGAAATAAACAGTACTATACACGAACACGCATCAACAAACAGATACGAGCACGGGAGCTTCGTATTATTGATGAGTCCGGGGGGAATCTCGGCGTTCTTTTACTAGAGGAAGCTCTCAAAAAGGCAGAGGAGAGAGGTTTAGATTTGATTGAAATCTCGCCATCTGCCAAGCCTCCTGTGGCAAAAATAGCCGACTTTGGAAGATATCAGTACGAAGAGAACAAAAAAAAGAAGAAGGCAGGCGGCAAAACAACAGAAACAAAGACGCTTCAGGTAAAAATTGCAACAGGTGAACACGATTTAGAGCTTAAGGCGAAAAAAGCGTCAAAATTCTTGAAGGAGGGGCATCGGGTTAAGATAGATCTCTTTCTTGCCGGCCGGGCAAAATATTTGGAAAAGAATTTTCTTGAAGAGAGACTTGATAGAATCCTTCATCTTATTAGCGAAGGATACAAGGTTGCTGATGGCCCGAAAAAGAGCCCAAAGGGGTTGACGGTTGTTGTAGAGAAACAAAGTAAAAAAGCCCTTGATACTACAGAGACAATGCCAGTGGAGGAAAAAAGTAGTAAAAAACAAAAATGAAAACTAACAAATCATATACCAAAAGGCTGAAGCAAACCAAAGATGGTCGTCTTTTGGCACGCGCAACAAAGCAAAATCATTTTAATGCAAAAGAATCTGGTGCTAAAAAGTTGAAGAAAAAACGACTTGGTGAATTTTTCTTAACAAAAAAACTGCGAGAGCGATTTCTCGGATAATAAATCTACCGAGCGCTTATTAACTATACTATTTATTAAATCATGACACGAGTTAAACGAGGGGTTACTTCAATAAAGCGACGAAGAAACATCTTGCGGCAAGCAAAGGGGTATCGCTTTGGACGAGGTAATAAAGAAAGAGAGGCAAAGCAAGCCATTATCAAGGCAGGCATGCACGCCTATGCACACCGCAAGGATAAGAAAGGTGATTTTAGAACCCTGTGGAATATCAAGATAAATGCACAAATTCGCGAACAAGGAGGGCTCTCTTACTCTCGCTTTATTGACGCATTAAAGAAAAGATCAATAGGTATAAATAGAAAAATGCTTGCCGATCTAGCAGAGCATCATCCAGAGACCTTTTCACGAATTGTTGAAAGAGTAAAACATAGTCCCTCGGAGAAAATCTCCGAGATAATCTAGAAACTTCACTCCATTCGTTCAACCACGCGTACAAACCCTCCGGCATTGGGCCATATTTTTAAAGGATGAGCTCTACCGACTCACCCTCTTCAGGAATAGAGGTGCGAACAGCAAGTTCATCATGGAGCAGTTGAGAGAAGCTCATTGCTGAACGAGGCTCCCCCATAGTAAGGAACACCTGTTCAAGCGACGTGTGTGATTTCTCAACAAACGAAAAAAGTGCGTTTCTGTCGGCATGCGCTGAGTACCCCAAAATACTGGTAACGTTTGCACGAACGGTTATTTTCTCCTCGTCAATAACTATCTTTTTTTCTCCCTCCTGGAGTTTTCTTCCTAAAGAACCAGGCGCCTGAAAGCCCATAATAAGAAGTGTGGTGCTCGGGTCTCCCAAGTAACGTTTCTCATGATTAAGAATACGCCCTCCGTTTGACATCCCAGAGCCGGCAATGATTATTTTGGGGTTTGGTGTTTTATGAATCTCACGCGAATCCTTCGCGTGAAGCGTCATTGAAAGTTTGGGAAACGAAAACAGCGTATCTCCTCCTTGTATAAGGTTTTGCACGTTTTTGTTGAAATAATTTTTATAACGTCTGTATATCTCTGTTATTTTTATTGCTAAGGGAGAGTCAATAAAAACAGGAAGTGCCTCTACTTCTCCCCCCTCAACCATCTCCTCTATTTCAAAGAGAAGCTCTTGGGTTCTCTCTAGTGAAAATGCCGGGATGAGAAGTACGCCATTCTTTTTTCTCGTTACTTCTATCTCGTTACGAAGTTTTTCTTTTCGTAATGAACGATCTTCATGGAGTCTGTCTCCGTACACGCTCTCCATCACAAGATAATTTGCACCGTCTGCATATTCAGTGAATGGTAAAAGTGGTGCCGGAGAATTACCAATATCACCTGTAAAAACAATGCTTCTTCCTCTTCTTTCAAACACCACCATTCCTGATCCGAGCGTGTGCCCTGTTGTTTTAAAAAAGGCTTTCACATCATTGGGAAGTGGAATATTTTCATGATATGCTACGCCCTCCCACAATTTCATAGCCTCATTAACTTCCTTTTCCGAATAGAGAGGTTCTCTTCTTTCTTTGCGCGCCTCATACTGTAAAACACGAATGCTATCAAGTAAAATAAGCTCTGCGCTGTCACGCGTCGGAGGGGTTGAGATGATTCTCCCTCGGAATCCATCTTGAACCAATTTTGGAATTCGCCCGACATGGTCAAGGTGCGCATGTGTTATGAAAAGAAAATCAATATCCTTTGGGTCATAGGGAAAGGGCTCATCATTTCTTCCTTCACAAACATTCTTTCCTTGAAACATTCCGCAATCAACAAGAATTTTTGTATCTTTATTTTTAAGAAGAAAGTTTGCGCCCGTAACACTTCGCGCTCCGCCATTAAATGTAAGTTGTATTGTTGTACTCATGAAAATTATTGCTTTTTAGAAATATTCAAAGAGAAATATAAAAAGATAAGAAACGCGCCCATCATATCGGCAAGTACATCAAGAATGGTATCAAGCAGGTAGTGTTCATACCAGATAAATGTTGCTCCTACTGCAATCTCAAAAACCTCCCATGCCAAACCAATACCAAGAGTGACTAAAAGAGCAATGAGAAATACTCTTCCCCTACTCTTCTCTTGTCCTCTCCCGTAGGGAGAGAGGGAAAAGAACCAAACAACCATTCCTGAAATCCACATACCAGAGAGTGTGTGAACGAGGATATCAAAGAAAGAAAAACGCCAATACCAAAAGAGTTCGATTCCGGTTATATGAAGTCCCGCAATGAGCAACAACAGAAAAAATAAAAAAATAAAAAATGGACTCTTCATAGAAATATATAATAGCATTTTAAAACCCATCCCGCATAAAGCGGGATGGGTTTCAAAAGGGGTTATTGACTTACTTCCCTAGCTATACGCTAGGTGGGTATCCGCAAGAATGTATCCCCGAACAAATCGGCGAATACTTCCGATATAAGATTCCCTGAAAAAAGTATTCTGGAAAATAAATTCAATAACCTCTTATTAGTATAACACCCAGATATATAAAAAAGAAACACCATTTTATAAAAAATATCCCCACCTAAAATCCGCCCCCTAAGGGGCGGATTTTAGAAAGGGGTAGGTTATTGATCTGTTTCCCTAGCTTTATACTAGGTGGGTGCTCGCAGGGAAAATATCTTTGCAAAAATACAAGGAGACAAACCCGATGTTGAACTCCCGTAAAATAATCTTCAGAGAAAATTATTCAATAACCTATCCTTACTATAGAGCCTTTCTCATTTTAAGAAATAATTTTGCAAAACATTTTATACACAGAGTATGCACAATTTATCCACAGAGTAACGCAGGCGCGTTTTGTTAGTCCTTAAAAATTCCTTTCAGATCTGTGTCATAAACAATACTTTCTTGAACAATGTTATAGTTTATAACCTCATTCTCAGAGAACCAGTGTGCGATTTCATTCTCTGCTTCTTCAAAGGAACTTGATGCGTGTATTAAGTTGCGAATTGCTCTTTCATCGGTATCTGCCATCTCATATGAATCAAGAACATAGTCTCCACGAATAGTGCCGACATCAGAGGAGTGTGGTTCGGTTCCTCCGACAAGTTTACGCACGAGTGCAACACTATGTGATCCTTGCCAGACCATCAACACAACAGGGCCGCTCGTCATATAGGAAACAAGCCTTTCCAAAACACGCTCTCCCACCTCAAGAGCGTCTCGTGAGGGAGGTGTCTTCCCTTTTTTCTCGTAACTCTCTATAGACTTTTTACCTACCGCTTCCTTCCATCCTGAATCAAGCGTGTAGTGCCTCTTTACCTCATCTTTGCCGGGAACGATGAGCTTTAAGGCGGTGAGCTTCAATCCGACTCGTTCAAACCGACTAACCACATCTCCTACCAAGGAGCGCTGAACGCCGTCTGGCTTTATGATAACAAGTGTTTTTTCTTCCTTATAGTGTTTCATTGTTTTACTGATCTAGTGTGCACGAGTAATAATTTCCACACCTTCTTTCGTGATGAGAATGGTGTCTTCAAAATGTGCGCTTCGTGAGCCACTCTTTGTTTTTATTGTATAACCGTCTTTGTGAAGTATGATTTCCGGTGAGCCAATGGTAACAATGGGCTCAAGTGCCAACACCATTCCTTCAACAATCTCTTCGCCTGTGCCAGTAGTTCCCACATTGGGAACAAACGGTTCTTCATGAACCCTTCTCCCCACACCATGTCCCCCTAATTCACTAACCACACGAAACCCCGAAGGTGCAACTGCCTTCTCAACAGCGCTTCCAATATCTCCAATATGGCCTCCAACACAAGAGGCCTCAATGCCTTTTTTAAGAGCTTCTTTGGTGATGGAAATGAGCTTCTCTTCTTCTGATGAAATTCTTCCCACAGCGATGGTGCGCGCCATGTCCACAACCAGTGCCTTATGGATAAGTCCTAAATCAAGACTCACGATATCACTCTCCTTAAGCGGCGTATCCCCCGGAATTCCATGCACCACCTCATCATTAACCGAAACACACAATGATGCAGGAAAAGGGCTTACCGCACCTTCGGGAGTATAATTTAAAAACGCCGGAATATCCCCTCCTTCTACAATTCGTTTATACGCATACTCATCAAGAAAGCGTGGGGTGACGCCAACACGTACGTGCGCTATGGTATCCTCAAGAATAAGTGCGAGCCGTCTCCCCGCTTCTCTCAAGATTTCTCTTTCTTCTATTTTTTCTAAAATTGCCATACTATTTTTAAATAAGCCTTACCTCAAGGTCACTCCATACTTCATTTACGCTTCGTGAGCCATCAATTTCAATAAAGGTATGTGTGGGGTGCTTTTTATAATATTCTATCGCAGGCACCACATCATTTTGAAACCATGCGAGTCTTTTTTCTATGCCATACGGGTCATCGTCTCCCCGGCCTCTTTTAAGTAATCTCTCCATAAGTATCTTATGTGGAAGGGCAAGTGAAATGACAAAAACTTTTTCCGTGTGAAGAAAGCTAAGGGCTGTATCAAGCATATATGCTTCGTATAATGAACGAGGAGTACCATCAAAGATTACACTTTGCTCTCCAGAAAAACGCCTGACAAGCTCATTTGCCCACATATAAACAGCAAGAAAGTCAGGTTGTCGTTTCCCTTCCTTATAAAATTCACGCGAACGCTTTTGAAGAGGTTTTTCTCCCGTAATAAATTCACGGAAGGTTGCCCCTGTTTCAATATAGCAAGGTGAGTCGCCCCGCTTGCTTAGCTTCTCAATCAGATTCTGTGCCTGTGTCCCTTTGCCGGAGCCAGATGGACCAATAAAAATAAAAGCTTGTGTCATCCCCAAAGTATATCACTTTTTAGTATTCGCGCATGGTGAGCTGTGCATCTGTTTTTTTCACTACATCAAGTACTACAGAAACAACAATAAGGAGCGCTGTGCCACCAATAGCAAAAGCGGCAACATTCGTCACCCCCTGCATTGCAATAGGTAAGACGGCAACAAGACCAAGAAATGACGCTGAGATAAGCGTAATTCTGCTTGAGACCTTGCTAATATAGAGCGCCGTCGTCTTGCCCGGCCGGACACCCGGGATAAAGGCGCCGCTTTTCTGAAGGTTTGTTGCAACTTGCTCCGGATCAAACGTAACCGCGGTGTAGAAGTATGTAAAGAAAAATACAAGTACAAAGTAAGTTCCTGCATACAAAAATGGGTTCGAAAAAATTGCCGAGATACCATTTGAAACTGCGCTCATGATTCCACTCCCGCTTGCAAAAATGTTTGCGACCATTTGAGGAAAAAGGAGGATGGAGAGTGCAAAGATAATAGGAATCACCCCTGCTTGGTTTACACGAAGCGGAAGATACGTTGAGATACCTCCACTTGCCTTGCCGGCGCGAGTTTGTTTTGCATAGGTAATAGGGATCGGGCGTTCGGCCTCTGTAACTGCAACAACTCCGGCGACAATTGCCAGTGCCGCGGCAGTAAAGGTGAGATAAAGCGGGATTTGCGAGACATCAAATGAGAAAAGAAGTTGTGCGAGAATGGTGGGGAGTGAGGCGACAATGCCGGCAAAGATAATAATTGAAACGCCGTTGCCAATTCCAAACTCAGATATGAGCTCTCCAATCCACATCAAAAGAAGGGACCCTGCGGTAATAACAACTACGTTGGTTATTGTCTCAAAGGCCGTAAGCTCTCCAAGAATTCCTTGGTTTGCAAGAAGCGTAAGCAGTCCAAATCCTTGAACAACTGCGAGGGGAACAGTAAGAAGCCGTGAGTAAAGAGAAAATTTCTTTTTTCCCGCTTCTCCTTCTTCATGATAGAGCGACTTCAACCGCGGCGACATAATGGTTGAAAGTTGCATAATAATTGACGCGGTAATATATGGCGCTACACCAAGCATAACAATAGAAAGGTTGGAAAGTCCTCCTCCTGAGAAGATATTAAGAAGTCCAAAAAACTGATTGTTTGAAAGAAAGCTTGCAAGTCGTTCAACGTCAATGCCGGGAATAGGAATAACCGCTAAAACACGAAATAAAATAAGTGCAAGAAGTACAAACCCTATTCTCCTGCGCAAGGAGGTATCGCGTACAATTGTCTTTAATTTTACAAAAAAGATTTGCAACATATTCTATTTCCCTTCTTTTGACTCTTTCTCTGCGAGAACACTCCCCCCCGCCTTGCTAATCTTTTCTGCGGCACTTGCCGAGACAAGGCACCCTTTAACGGTTATTTTTTTTGTGATGTCCCCCGTACCAAGTATTTTTATAAGAGGCTTTTCACCCTTGGGGAACATTACGATGCCTTTCTTACGAAGCACTCCCGGAGTGATGGTATCGCCATCTTTCAGTGCCTTCTCTAATGTATTGAGATTTACAACGTAAGCATTTTTTGTGAATGAGTTAAAACGATACCCTCTTTTTTTAGGAATTTTTTTAATGATATCGCGCATTTCCGGACGTGGAGCGCTACTTGCATGCTGTCCTTGCCCTTTCATTCCACGACCGGAATAGGCACCACGCTTACCGCCGCGGCCAACGCGCTTGGTTGTCTTATTTTTATGTGAGCGATTTATTTCGTGTAAATACATATTTTTTTACGAAAGTGCGGCAAGTGCGGCAAGTGCGGCATGAGCATTATTCAATTTATTCTTACTTCGTGAGAGAATTTTCGTAGATACATCAGTAACGCCGGAAAGATCAAGAACATTTCGGACACTACTTCCCGCGACAAGCCCTTTTCCGGGAGAGGGGGCCATCACGACAACACTGCCACAATATTTTGCCTGCGTCTCATGCAGGAGGGAGTTTTCTTTTGTTCGCTTTACGGTAATCATGTTCTGTCGTGCATCACGATTTGCTTTTTCAATAGCAAGAGCAGTATCCCCCGCCTTACCAACACCAACACCAACACGACCGTTACGGTCTCCGATTACCATAGCAACACTAAAACTAAATCTGCGACCTCCGGCGACCACGCGCGTCACGCGCCTAATGCCAATTATCTTTTGTTCAAATTCAGATTTTACTCGATCACGTCGCGGTTGTCGCTTACGACCTCTTCCTGCGCCTGCACGCTGTGAAACTCTCTTAAAAACGCGCTTTCTGGGAGCCTCTTTTTTATCTTTAAGAGTAGGAGAAACCACCTCTTTCGTTGAGGCGTCTTCCTTTTCTTCTTTATTTTCTTTTTTCTCTTCAGTAACCATATATGTTAAAAAATAAGTCCTCCCTTGCGCGCACCTTCTGCAAGTGCTGCGACAGAACCTGTATAAGAAAATCCTCCTCTATCAAATACTATATTTGTTATCTTTTTTGCCTCTGCTTTTTTCGCAAGCTCTACCCCAACATCATGCGCACTCTCTTTAAGGGCTTTTTTCTCCGTCTTTCTTTTATCAGAAGCGGAAACTAAAGTAACGCCCTTTGTGTCATCAATAAGTTGGGCATAGATATGTTTATTTGAACGAAAAACAGCAAGTCTCGGTCGCTCTTCCGTACCAGAGATTTTTGCACGAATGCGTCTTTGTCGCCTTTGTTTTTTAAAAAGTGTTGTTTGCATACTTTCTCTTTAGTTAAACCGTTTTCTTGCCCTGCTTCCTTCTCACTACCTCGTCTTCATAACGGATACCCTTACCTTTATATGGCTCTGGTTTTTTCACTGCACGAATCTCAGCGGCAAAACGTCCCACCATCTCTTTATCAATCCCTGAGAGATGTATTGTGTTTTTCTCAACGGACACTGTAATCTCCTTGGGAACTTTTATAACAACAGGATGAGAAAATCCTACATGTAAAGTAAGAGACCCCTCTGAAACCTCCACCCGAAATCCCACACCTTCAACAATAAGTTTTTTCTGATAAGGAGTATTGACTCCTTGTATCATGTTTACAAGGTGAGAGGCGTACGTGCCCCAGAGCGCTCGAGAAGCAATGTTCTCGCGCGTGGGCTTTAAGGTGATGGTCCCTTCATCACTCACCATAATCTCAACATCTTTTTTAAAGTTACGAGAGAGTTCGCCGAGCGGTCCTTTTATTGTAATTAAATCACCCTCTCGCATTAGAGTGGTTTTTTCAGGAATAGTGATGAGTTGTTTTCCAATTCTGCTCATAGTTTTACATTACCAAACTTTAAAGAGTGCCTCACCGCCAACCTTATCTTTACGGGCCTGCTTCCCTGTTAAAATCCCCTTTGGTGTTGAGAGAAACAAGCTTCCATATCCTTGTTTGACCGGAATAATATCGTTTACTCCAAAATAAATTCTTCGTGAAAGTTTTGAAACTCGTTCAAGTCCTTTTATCTTGGGCTTAGTCTCCTCAAAAACGATACCTATTTCGAGCACCTTAAATCCTCTTCGTGTCTTTTTGTTTACAAAAGAAACATACCCCTCTCGAAGCAAGGCTTCCGCAACTGCATTTTTAAAATGAGAATATGACACCATGACAGTTTCCCGTCCAGCGTTTCCGGCATTCTTTATTTGAATCAACATGTCTCCTAAGGTATCCATGAATTGGGTTAGGTGATTAGATTAGTATTTTAACAAATAGTATATGGGTTATTGTAGTATCAACATACCGCACAAACATATGTTATGTGCCTCCATATTTAGACTACCACGAGGACTTTTTAATTCCAGGAATCATGCCGTCATTAGCAAGCTCCCTAAAACAAATGCGACAAAGGTCAAAATCCCTCATATAGCCGCGCTTTCTGCCACAACGAAAACATCGTCTCACAACGCGAGATGCGAATTTTGGTGATTTTAATGCCCGTGCAATAACAGATTTTTTTGCCATAAAACTAAAAAGACCTTCACTGCCAAAGGTCGTTACCCACCTTGGGCCCGCCCGTTTGGTACCCTTGCGCGCGAACACACAGAGGAGACAGGCAGGCTTCGGTCATACTATCAAGAATTCTCGTGTGTGTCAACAAAAAGCCTTTTATAGAGCCTTATTTTACTGGACGCTCCTCCTTTTTCTCTCTCTTAAAAGGCATGCCGAGGGAAGAAAGAAAGCTTCCGGCCTCTTCTCTGTTTCGCGCTGTTGTAACAATAGTTACTGAAAGCCCAAACACATCACGGAGCTCCTCGTCTGCCGTCTCCGGGAAAATGTTGTGCTCGGCAAGCCCTATGGTGATATTCCCCATTGCATCAATACTTGCGGGGTCAAAACCACGAAAGTCCCTAATGCGCGGCACGGCAACATTAAAAAGACGATCAAGAAAGTCATACATTCTCCCTCCACGAAGTGTTACTGAGAGACCAATGGGATCTTTCTCGCGCAATTTGAAACTTGCGATTGATGTGCGAGCACCACTTACTCGTGGTTTTTGCCCCGTAATCTTGGAAAGACGTTCCGCGACAAAATCATTTCTTCCTTTATCGTTTTTGGCGCTACTTCCTGTTCCAACACTCACCACCACCTTCACCAGAGCAGGTGCAGCAAAACTATTTGTGTATCCAAACCTCTCTTTAAGAGAGGTAAAGATATCTTTTTGTTTTTCTTTCACAGATTTCATAAAAATTTTTATGGCGACCTATTCGCCTTTTTTACTAAGCCCTACAGCACGTGTTCTCTTTCCTGTTTTGGGATCTTTGAGCATAACATTTGAAACGTGAATCGGAGCCGCAATTTCAACAATCTGTCCGGACTCTCCACGACGGGTTGCCTTACGGTGCTTCTTTTTTACATTCACACCAAGAACAACTACTCGCTCTTCTTTAGGAAGTGCTTTAGTTATTTTTCCTTCCTTTCCCTTATCTTTTCCGGAAATGACTATGACGATGTCTCCTTTTTTAATTTTCATCCCTTCAGAAGTAGGACGCGGACAGTATAGTGCCCACTTCCTCTATATTATTTCTACTAATTTTGATTGTTGTACCATATATATGCATCTTCCGCTATGCGTCCACGACTTCTAACGGGATTCATACTACCTCTAGACAACTTCAGGGGCAAGTGAAACTATTTTTTGATATCCTCGCTCAGAAATTTCTCTTGGGAAGGGACCGAAAACGCGGCCGGCGCGCGGCTCCTTTTTTCCTTTTTCAATCAAGACAACAGCGTTTTCATCAAATTTGATATAGGTGCCATCCTTGCGACGAAACGGCTGCCGCTGACGAACAACAACGCCGTAAACAACATCTTTCTTTTTAACATTTTTGCGCGGCTCGGCAACCTGCACGGAAAGAACCACCACATCACCAATGCGGGCATAGCGCCTCTTAGAACCTCCAAGGATCTTAAAAACTTTACCTATTTTGGCACCAGAGTTATCTGCTACCTTAACAACTGTTTCCGGTTGAATCATATTATTCCTTTACAATAAAGTGCTTGTCCTTAGAGAGGGGTTTTGTCTCTTCAATCGTAACCATCTCCCCTTGTGTGTGTTTGTTGTGTGGATCATGCGCTTTATACTTTTTGTTTATCTTCATAAATTTCTTGTAAAGCGGGTGCTTAACAAAGCGGCTCACCTTTACGGTTACCGTCTTATCCATTTTATCAGAGACAACAACTCCCTGTAATTGTTTTTTATTTACTTCTTTTTTCATATCTTTTATGAGAGCGCCGCTTTTCCTCGTGCATTACGTTCCGTTAAAATCTGAGCGATATCTTTTTTTAATCTCATCCCTTCCTTTGTGTTTTTTGCCTTTCCTCCTGAAATAGAAAACCTAAAAAGCCGCAATGCTTTTCTTTTTTCACTCAATATCTTTACAAGCTCTGTATCTTTTTTTTCGTTTAGCTTTTTCATATTATCCTTCTCCTCGAATGACAACTTTTGTTTTTAAAGGAAGCTTTGCTCCGGCTTTTCGTAAAACATCTCGCGCAACCACCTCACTCACACCATCAATTTCAAAAATAATACGACCAGGAAGAACCTCTACCTCATAACCCTTGAGGTCACCCTTTCCCTTACCCATACCAACCTCGGCCGCTTTTTGTGTGAAAGGACGATCAGGAAATACGCGAATCCAGATCTTTCCCGTTTTTGAAACAACGCGGGTGAGTGTTTTTCGTGCCGCCTCAATCTGATTTGAACGAACCCGCTTTTTTGTAACGGCTTTAAGAGCATACGAGCCAAACTGCAGTTGCGTCCCTCGCGAAGCAAGCCGTTCTTTGTTTGGATTAGAACGATTTGTTTGCCACTTTCTATGTTTTACTTTTTTAGGAAACAGCATATTTTTATCTTTACTCCCTTTTCTTTGACTCCTCAAACACTTCTCCCTTATTAATCCAAACCTTGATACCGATGGTACCGTAAGGCAAGATTGCCCTCTCTCTAGCAAAATCAATATCAGCGCGGAATGTCTGCAAAGGAATCATCCCCTGCTTTAGTGACTCTTTTCTACTCATATCAGCCCCTCCGAGTCGGCCTCCTATCATAAAGCGTGCCCCTTTTACTTCTTTGTTAGCCATTACTTTTTCCATCGTCTGTTTTAAAACCCTTCTGAAAGGAAACCGCTTCTCAAGGCTCTCGGCAATCATTTGCGCAACAAGTGACGCATTGGTATCCGGATAACGAACCTCTTCAATCTCTATTTTGAAACTTTTAACATCAATTCCTTTCTTTTTCATAAACCGTGTGACATCTTTCTTGAGCCGCACTGTTCCCTCTCCTTGACGCCCAATAAGAATACCGGGGCGTGATGTTTTTATAATAATTTTGAGAGACTCATTATTTCGCTCCATTTCAATAGCACTTACATAATTGCCACGAAGCTTTTTCTCCAAGTAGTGACGTATAAGAACATCTCCCTTGAGAAACCCCCTGTATTGATCTTTTCCACGAGAAAACCAACGGGACTTCCATCCGCGTAAAATGCCAAGTCTATGAGAATATGGATGAGAGGTATGAGTCATGTTCTAATAACTAGTTGCTCGTTGCTAGGTTACTATTAGTTTTTTCATTATTCTTCTTCACAAAAGAATCTGTTTTGTATGTGTTTGTCTGCGGTTCTTTTTCACCGAGGGCAACACTAATATGGCTCGTTCGCTTTCGTATAGGGTGCGCACTTCCTCGCGCACGAGCACGAATTCGCTTGAGCGTTGGTCCTTCATCAACACGAATCTCTTTCACAATAAGGTCGCTTTCCTTCTTCCCCTCTTTATTCTTAGCATTTGCAACAGCAGAGAGAAGTAGTTTCTTTACAGGAAGTGCTGCTCGCTTAGGCACAAAACCAAGAAGTGCAAGCGCTTCCGGAACCTTTTTACCGCGAATAAGGTCGGCAATAAGCCGAACCTTTCGTGGTGATTGTCTGTGATTCTTAAGAAGTGCCTTCATAGGTGTGTATTATATACTAAAAACAGGTGGTGCCCTCTAGAGCTATTTTGTGTCAGTCACCTTTGCTGCCTTTGCCGCTGAAATTTCAGCATCCTTCTTCTTCTGCTCAAGTTCTCTTTGCATCTTACCACCATGGCGCACGAACTTCTTCGTAGGTGAAAATTCCCCAAAATAGTGCCCGACCATCTCTTCTGAAACACGAACCTCTATGTGCTCTCTCCCATTGTGAATGCCAAAGGTAAAACCAACCATCTCGGGTGAAATTTGGCTTCCTCGCGCCCATGTTTTAATAACCTCGCCCTCCTCAATCTTTTTTTCCTCAACCTTTTTTTGGAGTTTTGGGTCAACAAATGGTCCTTTTTTAAGTGATCGAGACATAAAATTTCTAACAAAAACAAGAAAATAAGCTCTCCAAGAGCTTGTAGCTTATACTATACGCAATAGAGCCTTCTGTCAAACAAAGAACGGCCCCATTCCTCACTACGGGTAAAGAAACACTGAAAATGAGTATTGTATGATAAAATAGCGCGTATGCGAAGAATTACCTACTCTTTATTTGGAATACTCATCCTCGCTGTATCGGGGCTTGGGGCTCTCTCTCTCATTGGATTAGGAGGAGAGCGTCTCCTTGAAAAGGACAAGTATCCTTCATTTATTATAGAGTCCTTTAAGACAATACAAGAGAACTATTGGGAGCAGTTGGAGAACGAGGCCCTGGCAGAGCTTTTTAGGCTCTCAGGAGAGAGAGTTTCGGGAGGAGTATCTTTTTCTTTTGCGACAACAACACCGCAAGAAGTAGCGCGAACCTTACATAAGTATGTTGAAAATCTAAAGAGTGAGCAAGAAAAAAAAGAATTCGTGACGCTTCTCGTTCACACGGTATTGCAGAACTTAAAACCACAAGGCCGAAGTGCACTCTATACCAAAAAACAAGAGACGGCGTTACGTGAAACTGTAGCAAATATAAACAATGATAAAAGTCTTTATACGACGCTCGGACTTGCCGAAGGAGCTTCAGAAGAGAGTGTCACTGACGCATTTACTAAAAAGAAAGAAGTCTTGGAGCAGGGGGAGCAAACCACAGAAACTAAAAAAGAATTGGAGGAGTTAGTGTACGCTAAAGAGGTATTAACTGATAGAGAGACAAAGATACTCTATGACGAGCAAAAAATAGAGCCTACCGTCTTTGCAAAACCCCTTACGCCAGAGATTGCATACATTCATATTGAGCGCTTCTCGCCAACAACTTTTAACGACTTTATTCGTGTCTCCGATGATTTGGATGATGAGAATCTCAATACACTTATCCTTGATCTGCGAGGTAACATTGGCGGCGCGATAGATTTATTGCAATGGTTTTTAGGACCGTTTATCGGAAAAGATCAATATGCATATGAATTTTTTCACCAAGGAGAATACACACCATTTAAAACCCAAGTTGGTTGGCTTCCGAGCTTGGTAAAGTATAAGCGGGTTATTGTTTTAATTGATGATAAGGTGCAGTCTTCGGGTGAGGTGATGGCGGCAACACTGCAAAAATATAACGTCGGTGTCTTAGTAGGAGTAAAGACACGCGGATGGGGAACGGTTGAAAACACCTATCCCTTAGAGACAACACTTGATGATACGGAGAAATTCTCCCTCTTTCTTGTAAACAACATCACCCTCCGGAGTGATGGTCAGCCAATTGAAGGGCGAGGAGTGGACCCGACGATTGACATACATGATCCCGACTGGAAAGAGAAGCTCAATGTCTATTTTAATGACAATGAACTTATAGAGACAGTGGCAAAACTGGTTGAGAAGTAAAAACCTCATTATATTCTTCTGCGCACCCCCTGCACACTACTCCGGTTAACCGAAGTGGTGTGCAGAAATCAGAATCCCATAATCTGCAGATTATGGGATTATAGGGAATGTTTCAAATGTATCCGTCCGAAACCTTAATTCTGAAAGTTAGAATACTCTCTCGAGCAGACAATGAGCTCCGCGAGCGAAGTGGGCAACTCGCGTTGCATTTGTAAATCCATCTCTGGCGGTGGGTAGGGGACTTAAACCTCTAAGGGATTGCTCCCACTGGTTTTTCCGCCACACTGCGGAGAGGGTGGGATTCGAACCCACGGAGGGTTTGAGCCCTCAACGGTTTTCAAGACCGCCGCCTTCGACCACTCAGCCACCTCTCCGCACTAGGGCGGATTAATCCAATAATGTCGTCCCGCCTTGCGGGATTCTGTATTTTATTGAACAAGACCAGTGCATTACCAATTCTGCCAATCCACCATTGTTTTACAGACTACTCTTTAGCCAACTATTTTTCAAAGAGTGCTCTTTTGCATAACAATTTGGGAAAAAGGGAAGCTTCCTGCACACAAGAGAGAGTATCTCTTTTTGATATGAAATACCAGAGTGCCTCATACTGCAATAAATTCAACCGTGATTTCTTTTTATTTCTACCGGTCGTTTATAAATTTGATTTGTTGCATTGTAGTGCGGCGTCTATTTGCTTTACCTTTGTATTGTTTCGTCATTTACTCAACACACCACAAAAAACCTTACCTTGTGCCATTTATATGTGAGGGGTTCTCCTCTTTTTCTTTTTTAGAAAAGGAGGGAAGAGAGGCATTTTCTCCTGCAAAAAAACGATAGAGTGCTGGGCCTCGTTTTGCAACAGCAAAGATATAGACAATATCTAAGATCGCAAGTGTGTTTACTACCAAAAGTGCAACAAACCACCATTTATGATTGTGTGTTGATGCTATCCAGAGTGCATATCCTTTCCATGGTAAAACCCACAGCATTAAAAGGATAAGGACAATAAAATTTTCTTGAAAAAATAGTTCCATAGTTTTTACCAAGAGCGAGCTCCTGTACCCATAATAATAGCAAAATACCCTCCTTTTGCAATTCTCAAAAAGAGAGCGCGGTATGTGGTACTATTAAAAGTATGAGATTTTTAGGAATTGATTATGGTACGGTGCGTATTGGCGTCTCACTCTCTGATGAGGGTGGAGAAATCGCCTTTCCTTATGGTGTCTATCCAAATAATAAAGAGGTTCTTAAAATAGTGAACGCACTGGTGGAAAAAGAGCAGGTTAGGGAGATAATTATAGGAGAATCGCGAAACTTTCAAGGGGAAGAAAATGTTGTGATGAAGAAAGTAAAAAGGTTTAAAGAAAAACTTGAGCGTGCCCTCGCCCTCCCTGTGCACCTAGAGCCGGAATTCCTCACTACAGTACAGGCAAAACATTTTGAAAAAAAAGGGATGCGAGACGCTTCGGCGGCCGCGCTTATTTTGCAGAGTTTTTTAGATAAGCAGAAAAATGATACTAGTCTATAGTTTTTAGCTTTCAGCTTATAGCTTGCAGAAACGAACCCCTTAACACTTACCCCTACTTACTACTAACTACTTACTAACTTATGATTTCACACGAAGATTTTTCAAAATTTGATATCAGAATCGGGACGATATTAAGCGCAGAGCGCGTCCTTGAGACGGACAAACTTATTAAACTCTCAGTTGATATCGGCGAAGAAAAGCCCAGACAAATTGTCGCCGGTATTGTCGAGTATGTCTCTTCTCCGGAGGAGCTTATTGGGATACAAGTTCCTCTTGTTTCCAACATGGAACCGCGAACAATAAAAGGAGTTGAGAGCAGGGGGATGATTCTCGCCGGAAGCACGGAGCTTGATCACAAGGCAGGTGAAAATTCATTTTCACTCCTTATCCCTCAAAAGAAAATCCCTAACGGCGCAAAGGTACGCTAGAGATATATGCGAGCAATACTTGAATGGTGCAGGAAATTCATACGTTTGTTTAATGAACGCAAAGAGCATGCGCGTTTGTGGTTTGTTGCGCGCGCCCACGGCGCGCACGCGCAGGCGTGGCTTTCTGCTGTCTCATTTGCCGAAAGCTCTTTTTTCCCGCTCCCTGTTGAGATTCTCTATATTCCCATGCTTCTTGCCAGAGCAAGTCGCTGGTTCTATTATGCAACGCTCACCACACTGTCTTCTGTCGCGGGCGGTATCTTTGGCTATGTTATCGGAGCGTTTCTCTTTGGGGTTTTGGGAGAGTTTTTAGTGTCGCTTTATAGTTTGGAGAAAGAGATGCTAGCACTGCAAGAGCATTATGCCGGTGGAGCGTTTTTAGCGATTTTTATTGGTGCCTTCACGCCGATTCCGTATAAAATTTTCACTATCTCCGCCGGATTTTTCTCCATTAACTTCTTCACTTTTCTGGTCGCCTCAGTATTAGGAAGAGGAATTCGCTATTATCTTCTCGGGTTTCTTTTTGCCCGCTATGAGAAAACCTTAAACCACCTTCTCTTTAAATACTTTAACGCAGCGACATTTGTTATTGTTCTTATCACTCTTGTCGCCTTTATCGTTGCACAATTTTTCTAAAACCATTGCCGAGAGAAGAGAGAGAGGATAGAATGAGAGTGCCCTATGCCCCTGTAGTTCAATGGATAGAACATGGGACTTCTAAGCCTATAATGCAGGTTCGATTCCTGCCGGGGGCACAATCAAAAACATTCACGCTTGCCGTGAGTGTTTTTAATTGGTGCAGGAATCGAACGGAAGTCTGGGAGGAGACTTCCGCGGGATTTTCCCTGGGAGGAAAATCGATTCCTGCCGGGGGCACCAAACGATACTTCTGATTTTGAAAGAGGCGATGAGTACTACCAGTGATAAACTTTTGAAATAAAATTTTAAGGTGTCTTGCTGAAGATATTTCAGCAACTCAAACATCAAAACTCGTTGGTGTGTAAAGAAAGAGGTACCTTTTACCCCATAGTAGTATCTGATTAATTTAACGAATCTATAACTTTTTTAAGTTTATCCTCAACTTCACTAGCAATAGACACCAGATCACTATTTTCAACTATACTCATTGCAACAGAGGGTACAATTGCCGAGACATATACGCTACCACTATCTTCGTACACGATAACATTGCAAGGAAGAAGTAATCCTATTTCTTTCTCCGCTTGAAGTGCCTCGTGGGCGAAAGAGGGATTGCATGCACCGAGGATGACATAATTATCATAGTCAACACCGAGTTTCTTTTTCATGGTTGCTTTGACATCGATTTCGGTGAGTACCCCAAAACCATCTTTAGCAAGCGCTTCCTTTGTTGCTTCTACTGCCTCAACAAAAGACTTACTCACTTTTTTATTGTATCCGTATTCCATATTATTTCTCATTTCTTGTTATGAGCCAGTTGTACACGATTCCGAACGCATACAGAATGACAAAGCTTATAATCGCTGCCTCAATCATACCGCCAATAATCCCTCCAATAGAAAGTGAGAAGAACATATGCCACTCGGACATCATTGCGACGGCTCCTTGATAAAGACCGAGGTTGCCCAGAATACCGAGTAGTAGCATACTTGCGGCCCCGATAATTGCTCCTGCGTATCCAAGAGCGAGTGCGTTAAGTATTTTCATATTGTGTAGTTATTAGTTAATAAATTGCTATTGCAGATCCTTTTTCTTTGACTCAAACTC